>JAYTNA010000446.1:0-1104 GCA_043748865.1 Saprospiraceae bacterium | reverse complement strand
AGAGAAAATTCCAAATGCCAAGTTTCTTTCGCCGAACCGCGTCCATTAAGTTGAATCTTTTCTAAAATTTCGGCAGCAAACGGATTTTTTCTATCGTATTTAACACCTTCAGACACCGGACGATGGACAACAGACGACAGATGTCCGTTGTCTGTTGTCCATCGTCCGTTGTCTGAAGATTTTGTTTGCGGTAAATTTTTTACAACTGATTCAATCCAAGTATCTGCTAAATCGTGCCAATCCACATCGCAATCTATGCGTGGTGTTAAACGTTTTGCACCGAGTGTTTCAAGTTTTGTATCGAAATCTAAACCGGTTTTACAAAATTCTACATAACTTGAATCGCCGAGAGCTAAAACTGAAAATTTCGTATCGGGTAATTTCGGTGCGCGAGTGCCGGTAATAAATTTGTGTAATTCTTCGGCAGCAGCCGGCGGTTCGCCTTCGCCGTAAGTACTCACAACAACGAAGAGTAATTTTTCATCTTTCAATTTTTTTGTCGGATATTCCGCCATATCCACTACATTCACCTCGAAACCTTTAGTTTTTATTTGTTCGGCGGTTTTTTGGGCTGCTTTTTTTGCATTACCGGTTTGTGAACCGTATAGAATTGTGACGGGCGGTAATTGGTGAGCAGAATTTTCGGAATTTTGTAAATTCAGTTGTATATCCGATAAATTTGAGGGCGCATTTTTTCCCACCGACAAACCATATAAATAACCGCTCAACCAAAGCAGTTGACGGTCGTCGTATTTAACAAATAAATCATTCAGCGTTTTTGAATCTAAACCAATTGGTAATTCCATCACTTATCATTCGATTTACTTAGTTTCACCACATCGCCAATAACAATCACGGTGGGTGGTTTTAGTTTATTTATTTTTAATTGCTCGACAATATTTTCTATTTCGCCAATAATAATTTTTTCCGACGGCATTGAAGCGTTATGAATAACAGCAATAGGTAATGTTGATTTATTTTCTTTTATAAAAATTTCAACTATCTTTTCTAAATGCGCCAAACCCATTAAAATAACAATCGTTGCATTAGACTTTGCCGCCACTGTAATATCTTCACAAATTTCTCCGGTTTCAGTAGTTGCCG
>JAYTNA010000445.1:0-3752 GCA_043748865.1 Saprospiraceae bacterium | reverse complement strand
TTTTGAAAATACAGAATAAAAAAATGCACAAAGAAAAATCAATTTCTCTGCGCGTTTTATAAATTGAAAATTGAACTTACTGATGTTGGACTTACTGATGTTGGAAAGTAATTTAAACAAAATTAAGTCAGTAAATCCAAAATCAGTAAATTCAAAATCAGTGAATCCTTTAACTTTACCCTGCCGGATCCGCCGGTGTGTTCGTGTTATTATCGCGTTCTTTATTCGGATAAGGATAATAATTGCGTGAGCGTTCCGAACCCGCATCTGTCGGACCGGGGCGACCGAAGCGACGGCTGTCTTCAAATCTCAAACCCGACAAATACAATTCGATAGAACGTTGGCGATAAATTTCAGTTAAAATTGCTGATTGCGTATTAGCACCTGAATACGCACTGCCATTTGCGGCAATACCGAAAGGATCCGATTTTTTTTGTAAAATGACATTCAACGCAGTAGTCGCACCGGCTAAATCATTTTTACGCGCCAATGCTTCAGCTTTAATCAAAGTCATTTCGCCGGGTAAATAAACCGGAATAGCATCACCGTTTTTAGTAAAAAAACCTGTAACGCGACTTATGAGTTTTGCACTTGTAGCGTTGCCGAGATAAAATTTATAACGTGCGTCGGCTGTATCAACAGCAATTGAAGCCGGTAAACCTAAACCGACATTTCCGCCGTCAATATTATTTGTAGCAAAATCCACGTAAAGCGGATTACGGCTGATGTCGTCATATTTCCAAACAGATTTTGATGTTAAATCAACGGCATTTGCGGCTGTCAAAGCATCATCGTATTTGCCGAGCATCATAGCATAACGCGCCAGAAGTGCTTGAACGGCATTTGGTAAATCAATATCGAAACCGACTTTTGCACCGATGTTTGCATCACCTTTAATCGGTGTGGCTTTCAAAGTAGCCGCCGCAGCGTTTAGGTTAGCAACAGCATCTGCCAAAGCATCCAAACGCGGTTTAAAACCGGGACGTTTACCGCCGATATAATCATCGGAAGAAATAACTTCAGCCGGTACGTTTTCCCAAAAAGTAGCCATCGTACCGAGCGATAAGGCTTTAAAATAATTACCGTAAGCAACCACAGCGCTTTTAGTTACCGGACCACCGACGTTGCCGGCATTATCAATCAGTTGTTGCGCATAAGATTTTACCAAATTGCAATTCGTCCATAAAGCCGAAAGTACAGCATTTCCGCCGTTAATCGCAGTAGCACCGTTTTGTATCGAAGCCAAATCGTTGTTACCTGTATTGATGACATACAATTCTTTTGAAGAAAGTCCGCCGCAAACAACTTCATAATATTTTGCGCCGGTTGACCAAGTTTGTTTGCAACCGACAACTAAAGCCAATAAACCATCCGGAGAAGCTAATACTTGCTCCTTCGTCGGAGAGTTCGGATTTTGATATTCTTTTGTGCAAGATGTCACTAACATAAAAGACACCGGAAAGAGGACAAAAGAAAAGAGAATAAAATATTTTTTAAATTTCATTGATAAATTATTTTAATAATTAGCAGTCAGCTTTCAACTTTCAATTGCCGACAAGGAATAAATTTTAGCAGTCAGTTTCCAATCTCAACAGTTTCAGCTTCCATTTCAATTTCTATAAATTGACACCAATAGCTGATTACTGATAGCTGATGCTATTTTAGAATTTCACATTTAAACGCACCATATATTGACGCGGGATCGGTACTGCGCCAAAGTCGTCGCCGCGAATGCGATCGGATTGACCGGATGAACTTACTTCCGGATCAAAACCGGTGTATTTATCGAACGATAAAAGATTTCTGCCAATTAAGCTGACACCAACGTTTTGGAAGATATTTGCCACCTTACCGATATTATAAGTAATACCGACTTCACGCAATTTCACGAAAGTAGCATCTTCAATATGGTCTTCTTGAATACGTCCGCCGACCGCACCACCCGCAGTTGCCAAAACACTACCGCGCGGTACTGTGCCAAGAATTTCTTGTTCAGCCAATGGACCCCAACCCACGTTGTTCGATGTAACACGATTCCAATTATAAATTTGCGCCCCCACAACAGCATCTAATAAAGCGTGGACTGTGAATTTTTTATAAGTAAAATCCGTTATTAAAGAGCCTGTCCATTGCGGTGTCGGGTCGCCGATAACTTTTCTTAATTCTGTTCCTTTCGGTTGTCCGTCTGCACCATATTGTTCCGTTCCTTGAAATACAGTTGATTGAACTCCACGCGCCGGTTGTTTCAAACCTTGTGCATTTGTCAAGAATGATCCGTCTGCTTTGCGTGCGTAGTAAGTGCCGTAAAATACACCGTAAGGTAAACCTGTAAGAGCCGATTGTGTACCATTCGTTCTCAGACCTAAATATCCGCCGTCCAAACCGTAAACGCGATTTTTGTTGGAGTTGAAAATAACGCCGACATTCCACTGCATATCTTTTTGTTTAATAGCAGCAACATTCAACATCAATTCAATCCCTTGATTTTGCATATAAGTCGAGTCGGAACTAACATTCGTTACTATACTTGTTCCACCTACACTCGGCGGTAAAGTTTTTGTCAAAAGCAAATCGCGTACTTTTTGGTCGTATAAATTGATGCTCAAACCAACGCGATTTTTGAAAAAAGCTAAATCAGCACCTACTTCTAATTCGGTTTTTACTTCCGGCCTTACCGATGGATTAGCAAAAGTCGAAGAAGGTGTTACATAAGAATAACCGACATTCGCACCGACGTTAACGTTATTAAAACGGTCATAAGGTCCGATACCATTTTGATTACCTGCTTTTCCCCAAGCTGCACGAATTTTTGCGGTTGAAAGTACGTCAGCCAAAGAATTACCTTTCCAATAGTCACTTAAAACCCAACTGAAAGATACTTTCGGGTAGAGTTGATTTTGGTTTTGTGGCGCGAATACCGATGATTTATCTACGCGCACACCTGCAGTGACAAACAATAGATTTTTATATCCGAAAGTTTGTTGACCGAAATAACCGCTCACTAATTTATCGGTTTTGTATTGATTGAACGGTGTTACCAAAACACTCGCATTCGGAATAGAAGCATCTGTCGGCGCAAATGAAGCCAAAGTTTGTGCTTCTTGCGATGAAAATTCTGTATGAGAAGATTGGATTTGATAACCTACGGTTGTTGTAGAACTAATGTCGGTAGCAATATTAGTATTATAATTCGCCAAGAAGTCGTGATTGAATAACATCACGTTGCTCGTTGCCGTTGACACATAACCGTCCGGAAAAAAACCGGTACTGATATTACCACCGGCAGGATCCCAATACGGAATACGCGGATGATATTCGTTACCTTGCAGTGAATACATATCGCCGCCGCCGATGAAATCAAGTGATAAACCATTTATCGGATACAAACTCAATTTAACATTACCGATAGCGCGATTAGTCGCTTGTGTCAAGTTATAAGTTTCTGTTGCCGTTAATGGATTTATACGCACACGTTCAACGGGTAATAAATTCCCGTTGGCATCGCGGCGTGTCAAATCCCAAATATTATCAATAATGAATACGCCGGAAATCGGATTGAAAAAGTTGTTACCGTTCGGCATATCTTTACTTTTCGACAAATTCGCCGCTAAGTTGATGGATAATTTTGCCCAACTCGCCAAAGTTTGATCAACATTAGCGCGTAAAGTGTATTTTTGAAAATTTGTACCTTTCAAAATACCTTGATTATCGTAATAACTTAATGAAGTATAATACTGCGTTTTATCATTCCC
>JAYTNA010000444.1:0-5939 GCA_043748865.1 Saprospiraceae bacterium | reverse complement strand
CCAAGAATCTTCAAGGTTTTTGCGCAACTGAAATTGTGTACGAATTTGTTTGTCAATGCCATCAGTAATCGTTGTTTTACTGCGGTCAATAATCATGTTGGCGAGATACTTCACATCGAGATTATACCCGATACCGGTTTTCACCGACATATTTCTAATCCATTCATAACTGACAACTTCTGTGTGCGGTTGAACACTCCAATCGCCGAGAATGTCAATAGTGGTTTTAAAAGTCAGAGCTAATTCGCCTTCCGCTTCAACGCCGCGTTTACCCATCCAAGCGTTATCCACCAATTTTTTGAACACCCAAATTTTCAAAGGTACGCGATACATCATTTCAAAACCTTGAAGATGAATCGAAACGTTTTGTGTTTTAGAAACTTTCATCATAATGCCGTCGTCGTCCAAATTATTATCATCATAAATAACGCCGGTCATTTTATTATTGAACAAACGCTCGAGTTCACTCGCTTTGAAGTGAATCGGGATATTGACATTCGAGGGTTTAACCTCAAGTTCTGCCGGTGCTTGATAAGTTTCCACGGGTCGCGTCGGTTGATTGCGTGATGTGCTACACGCCGTTAAAATAATGATACAGACAAATAATAAAAGATGAGACGGTCGAAACATTTTTTTTAGAAATTTATAGAGTGTAGGAGCGTAAAAATATTTTTTTATTTTGTTTTTTATTTTGTTTTTCATTTTAAATACTTAAAAAATTGAAAAGAATTCAAAATTGAAAAAATCTTTATGAAACCAAGATTTTTTAATTGCAAAAGTAAGGTAGATAATATTGAATCTTATAAAAATTGATCATTCATCCTTATTTACAATTAGATTTAATTTACTAATTAAATCAATTTTGTTTAAAATGATATTCCAACAGTGATTAAACTCATTTATAGGTATGACATCGGTCATTTATTAAAGCTGCGAAGTCACTGAACTTTGTACCATCAAAAATTTATAAAGCAATAAACAATTATTCATTAAACTATAAAATTATGAAATTATGAAAATCGAATATAATCTCAGTTTCGAAGAAATCATCATTCGCCACATATTGGGGCTTTTTTTGGGTATCATTGGTGGTTTCTTAGCTTATTATGTGTCACCTGTTTTTTTGGTTATTGCAGCCTTTTCACCGATTTTAATTCTAACTGCTATACTCGGATGGTGTCCGATTTATATGCTATTGGGCATAAATCATGCGCCGCAAACTCATAAATTTCATAAAAAATAAAATTAATTCGGTATGAATCAGGTATCACACGTTTCAAGTATTATGTCCAAGCATTTAATCACTTTATCGCCGGATGATGATTTAACTGCTGTGAAAGATGTTTTTGAAAAAAATATTTTTCATCATCTACCAATAGTGATAGATAATAAACCAGTGGGCATTATTAGTCGCTCAGGTTTTAAAGGCTATTTAACTGCTTTGAAACAACATTTTGATGAGGGTTTTATTATGGATGTCATTCTCAAAAACAAGAAAGTTTCAGAAATTATGACTAAAAAGCTTGCTAAAGTGCAGCCCGAAGATTCGATTGGTGTAGCTCTTGAAGCATTTAGTAAAAATATTGTTCATTCATTGCTGGTTGTTGAATAAGAAGAATTGGTGGGTATTATTACAACACATGATGTCATATCTTTTGTAGCTAAAGAAAAAATAAATGATATTGATTATAAAAACGTATCAGTATAAAGATATTCATCATTAAATAAAAACCTTGTTATATGAAAACGATAAAAAATATAGTTGTTGCTACTGATTTTTCAACTACATCACGCACTGCTTACGATTATGCATGGCGTTTGGCGCAACATTTCAATGCTTCGATTCAGTTGATTAACGTATATCCGATAATGATATCGGTTGCGGAAGACCCACAATTAATGGGCTTTCCGGAGTATATGGTTGATTTGTATGATAATACAATAAAACTACTTAAAATTTTTTCTGCAAACGAAAGAGACCCAAAAACAATCACGGGTACCCACGTTAAGGTTGAGTGTAAGGCAATTCCCGGATTTGCAGGTGATAAACTTGTTGAATTATCATTCGACCCGTCAATAGATTTGATTGTTTTGGGTGCTACGGGTGAGCATAGTCAATTGGATAAGTTTTTCGGAAGCGTTTCAGTAAAAGTTGCGCGTGAATCGAATTGCCCTGTTTTGCTTGTGCCCGGAGAAGCTCATTACAGGGATATTCAACACATTATTTATGGCTGTGCGGAGGAATCAATACAATGGGGGACAGTACGGACCGCACTTGATTGGGCGAGATATTTTAGTGCATCTGTTCATTTTGTACATATAAAACTCCCGACTCAAGCCTACAACCATTATACAAACGAACAAATTCTTAAACGCATAGTAAATCAAGAAAAAGATTCGGTGCCTTGTAATATTGTATCATACCATGCTGAAGATGTGAAAGAAGGCATTTATCGCTATGCCGAAAACAATAAATCAGACTTACTGACCATCGTTACACATCAGCGCGGCTTTTGGGAAAGTTTGCGACACACCAGCATTACCTCTGCCATAGCTTGGGAAGCAGTTTTACCTATACTCGTTTTGCATAGCGATGAGAAAAATTTATCTCCGACACACAATGAAAATGAAGTTGCTAAAAGTGTAAAATGATTTTGTACCTAATTCAAACGTTCTAAATAATACATTTCAAATATGAAAAAGCAAAAAAATATAATTGTTCCGAGCGATTTTTCGGTCACGGCACGCAATGCCTTCCATTATGCCGAAAAATTAGCAGAATCCGCGGATGCAACACTGACTGTTGCCCATGTCAATGAATATTTCATTCCTATTTCCGATATTGCCGTTGCTCCTTTATCAAGGCACGAAGAACCGCAACTTGATGAAGCAATGGATAACTTCATCAATGAGGAAGATATTAGCTCCGGCACGTTGACAAAAAAAGCAATCAAAACCCGAATACTTAAAGGCAGCCCAATGCACCGTATCGTTGATTTGTCGGGCGAAAAAGAAACGGATTGGCTTGTTATGGGAACAACGGGTTTACAAGATTTTCTATCCAAAATTATCGGCTCTACGTCGTTATATGTGACCACTCAAGCACATTGCCCTGTTTTTTTAATATCACGCGATGCTACTTGGCGACCTATTAAGCGCATTTTGTTTGCGAGTAATGTTTTTTCTACTCAACCAAAAATGATGCATCAAATTATCAATTTTGCCGAGCAGTTTAAGGCATCCATCCATTTTGTTCATATTGACGACGGGCATAATGAAGTCGTTAAAGTAAACACCGGCATTTGGGATGAATTTCTTGCTCAAAAGTCTCCGACCGTTTCATTTCAAGTGCATACAATTAACGATGGTGATGCTGTTAAAGCACTGCATCAATATGCCGAGGAACACAATATTGATTTGGTAGCTTTTATCGGTCCACATCGCTCGTTTTGGGAGCATTTAGTACATCGGAGCGTTACAGAAGGTTTTGCAATGGTTAGCGAACGCCCTATGCTCGTTATGCACACTGATGACAAACAATAAACGAGCTTTGAGCTATAAGCTGCGATATTAATTGAAAGCTAATTGCTCGAAGCTGATTTTTTACTATTCTTAAATTATTATAAACAATGACACTTCAATTGCGTCCCGATATGTCAATAGCCGAATTGCAAAAACAATTTGCGCTGCTGTTTCCCTACTTGAAAATTATTTTTTTTACAGTGCCACATAAAGAAGGCGGTTCGGTATGGTCGAAGTTTCAAGTTTTCGATACTCAAAAAAAAATTGGCGATGTAAGTCATTTCGAAGAAGTTATAATTTACGAGCTGTCACCCATATTGACAACCGGTGCATTCGAACAAGATTGGCAAGAGCGGTTTGGTTTGTTTATTCAGGTATTCCGGCAATCTAAAGATGTTTGGTTGGCGACTTCTTCTTCCGATAGTTGGACGCTTATACAACAAAACCAAGTGGGTAATGAATCGGCACATACGACTACTCAGATGATTTATGAAACACGCAGTTTAGATGATATGGATTAGTTTTTGAGTTTTTGTAACTATTTAACGCTCGAAACTAAAACGAAAACAGTCCGTGAACAGCAAAGCTAAATTGTTACGGTTTTTTTATAGAAATATATCTGCATTGCTTTGTACTTTCGCGAAAAACGAACATATTTACAGACATTTTCTAAAGTATGACAAATAAATAATGAATGAGAAATAAATAAAGTCTACCGGTGTACCTTATTTATTTCTCATTCATTAAGTGAAACACTTTTATGAAAAAAATACTCGTCATTGAAGATAATGAGGATATACGCGAAAACCTTGCAGAAATATTGGAACTTGCAGGATACAAAACATCTACTGCCGAAAACGGAAAAAAGGGTATAGAAATGGCAGAGCAATTCCAACCGCACCTCATTTTATGCGATGTGATGATGCCGGTTTTAGACGGTTACGGCACATTGAGTATTATGCGCAAAAAAATACAAACGGCTGATATCCCTTTTATATTTTTGACAGCTAAATCTGAAAAAACCGACTTTCGGTATGGTATGAATTTGGGGGCTGATGATTATATTACTAAACCTTTTGAAAGCAATGAATTGTTGCGTGTAATTGAACTGCGATTGGCGAAGGCTGAAAAAATTCGACATGCAGCAGAAAAAGGAAACGATATTCATCATTTCATCAATATCGCAAAAGGAATTGAAGCATTGAAAACCCTGGCTGAACAGCGTGAAAATCGGTTTTTTTCAAAAAAAAACGCGATATACACTGATGGTGCTGTCCCGCGTTTTTTATTCTACATTCAGCGCGGTAAGGTTAAGATTTTTAAAATCAATAGCGATGGTAAAGAATTGATTATTGCTATTTTGGGTAAAAATGATTTGTTCGGGCAGTTGGCATTGCTATCAGAAACGAATTATACCGATTCAGCTACCGCTTTGGAAGATTGTGAACTTACATTGATTCCAAAGGAAGATTTTTTTAATTTATTGAATCTGAATCGCGATGTCTCAGCTCAATTCATAAAAATATTAGCGGGCAATGTAGCTGATCAAGAAGAAAGGCTCCTTAACCTTGCTTACAACTCTGTTCGTAAACGTGTTGCCGATGCGCTCATTGTCTTACATGAACGGTACGGCACAATGCCTATCTCAATGCTTCGTGAAGATATTGCTGCTTTGGCAGGTACGGCAAAAGAAACATTGATTCGTACATTGACTGATTTTAGAGCAGAAAAACTCATTGAAGTAGAAGATGGACGTATCATCATTATCAAACCGGATAAATTGAGAAATCTTTTCAATTAAGTATAATGAAACAAATCAACTCTGAGAATATTTCTGATGTGTCTTCACGTTTGCAAGCAATTATCGAAACTGCTGTTGACGGTATTATTACGATTGATGAAAAAGGGATTGTTGAATTTGTGAACCTATCAACTTGTAAGATATTCGGCTATAATGCAGATGAAATAATTGGTAATAATATTTCGATGCTGATGCCTTCTCCGTATCACGAACAACATGATGGTTATCTTCATAATTACGCGACAACCGGTATAAAAAAAATTATTGGTATCGGACGCGAGGTTAAAGGGAAAAAGAAAGACGGAACTATTTTCCCTTTGGGGTTATCAGTAAGTGAAGTTAACTTGGAAAACAAAAAAATGTTTACGGGTATTATTCATGATTTGACTGAACAGAAAAAAGCCGAAGATGCACTACTCAAACTCAATCGAAATTTGGAAAATATTGTTGTCGAACGCACAGAAAAACTTTCAGAAGTGGTCAATAAACTTCTATCCGGCAACCAACACTTGCAACACGAAATATTGGAGCGCAAAGCTGTAGAGAAAGCATTGCTCGTGAGTCAAGAAGAATTAAAACGCACGCATACCTTGTTAGAGCAAATCATTAATAACTT
>JAYTNA010000443.1:0-3901 GCA_043748865.1 Saprospiraceae bacterium | reverse complement strand
TTCGATGCCGAAAACGTCGTTTAATATTTTATCATTGAAAATTTTCGCATCGGTGATGCTGTTTCTTTCTTTCAAAAAATTTTTTCGCGTCTCCTGGCCGGATTCTTGATTGGATTTATTTTTAAAATTTTCAGGGTCAAAAATTAAAATTTCTTTTTTAAAATTCAATTCCCAAACTTTTTTTTCAAAGAATAAAATAAATTCATTTTTTTTTCGCGGAAAAACTTTTTCCGGTATCGTCGTTTTTTTCGGCAAATAATTTATTTCAAAATGATTCGATAATTTTTTTATCAATTCTTCGAACGTTAACCCGTTCACATCCGTTACAATGCGGTGAAAAGGTTTTATAATTAAATCATCTGACGAAAAAAAAGCACAAAGCATCGGTACATTTTTATTTTCCCGATAAAGCGTTGCAATACTCGCCGCACGATGATGCCCGTCGGCAATGTAAGTCGTAGAAATTTTTTCATCAAACAACGATTTTATTTCCCGGGCATCTTCAAAATTTGTTACAGCCCACAATTGATGCCGTGTCTCTTTTAAGTTAATATCTAAAATCGAAGATTGCGTTTTTATAATTTTATCGTAAAGTCCGGCAAGCGCATCAACAACATCGTGCATCAATAAAATCGGTTTAATGACGGCGTTGTGTTCGCGCATCAATGCCGTATGTTTTTCTTCGTTGCTGACAATAGTATCTTCGTGCTTTTTTATATTCCCTTTCAAATAATCTTCCACATCGGCACAAGCAATTAAACCCGTAGAAAATTTTTTACCTGTAGTGATGCGATAGACATAAAAATTTTCGGCAGAAGTAGATGTCAATTGCGCTTGCTTACGAAAATCGGCGAAAGTAAACTTCGCATTGCCAAAAAAATCTGCCGCATCGGAAATTTTTTCAAGTTCAGGTAAACAGGCTTTGAATGGTTTGATGTGCATGAATGGTTGTTTTGTTATTCATTCTTAAAAAAACTAAAAATAGTTTTTCCGTAATTACGTGCTTGTTGAAAATGTGGATGTTTTTCAAATCGGTGGTGCGGATTGTGTTCCATCACAAATAAACCTTCGGGATTGAGAAGCTGATACTCGAAAATTTTATCCGGAATTTTATCTATTATCGGTAAAGCGTAGGGCGGTCCTGCAAAAATATAATCAAATTTTTTGGATGTGCGCTCGATAAAAGTAAATACGTCGCCTTGAAAAATGGTGAGGCACGATTCAATATCCAAAAGTTTCGCGGTGTCGCGCACAAATTGTACTGCCGGCGGATGTTTATCAACATAAGTCACGTTGAGACAACCGCGCGAAATAAATTCGTAAGTATGATTTCCCGTGCCGCCGAATAAATCCAATACACTTATTTCTTCAAAATCTATATGATTCGTGAGGATATTAAAAAGCCCTTCTTTCGCGAAATCCGTTGTCGGTCGCGTAGGCCAATTATCTGCAGGCGGATGAAATTTACGACCTTTGAATTTTCCTGAAATAATTCTCATAATTGGTTTATTGGCGATTGGTTTATTGGTTTATTGATGATTAGGATTCCAATTAATCAATCGCCAATAAGCCGATCAACGAATCAACTTAACCTTCACATTCCTTTAACGAAAACAAATCGAAATAAAAATGATGCGGAATACCCGTAAATTGTTGTCCAAGATGCAGCAGTATAGGCATCGAAACAAAATTGACGTGGCGAATATACCGGTAAATGTACCGATAAATATCGGAATCTTGTGTAACGCTACCGCTCAAAACGAGTGGTGTTTCGTCGGGATTTAATTTGAATTGTTCGTAAACCAAAAGTATGTAGTAAATAATATCTTGAGAAGTTTTAAACGGAAAAACATTAACGAAGACCGGTTTTTGTTGCGTAAAGAAAAAAAGTTGCACGCAATTGTCTCTGATATTCACAAAAACTTGGGGTGTTTGACTGTGTTTCGCCGTTCTTTCAAAACCTAATATTAATGAAGTTGTGTTGTGATAGTATTTCGCTTTCGGAAAAATGGCTTGAATTAGACTGATTAAATTTTTTTCGGCAGCATACACATTCACCAAATCTAAGCCGACAATATTATCAGAGTCTATGAAATTTCTACTGTCTTCTTCCGTCAAATTTTTTAAATAGAGCGGTTTTTCTGCTTCGAGAAAAAATTTACGGGGCACTAAGGTTTGATGTGGCGTCGAAAAACCCACTTTCACTGATTTATATACCGCGTTGAGTATTGGATCTTCAAAAAAAACATCTTTCAGTAGTCCGCCAATTGTAGATGTATTTTTACCGTCATTGTGATAACTTTTCAGCACCAATATCCTATCTTCGGTATCGCTGACTGTATAGTAAACACTGTTTGCGCCCAACAGTACGTTTAAATTATAAAGCGCACTTAATTTCGGCGAAAAACTATACTCGACTATTTCTTGATTGATACGTCCCATTAAACAATTAGGAATTGCGAATTATGAATTACGAATTATGAATTACGAATTATGAATTGCGAATTATGAATTACGAATTACGAATTAAAAACTACGTCTCGGAATTCGTAATTAATTTAGATGCAAATATAATAAAAATTATGAATTGATGTATAAAACCAAAATTTTTACTATTCAAAAGTGATTCATCATTCATTATTAATCATTGAAGAAATTTTTTTATAAAATTTTAATAGACTAATACACGCTCGCAAGTCTCATAAGTATCGAAGTTGACGCATTTTATAACTTTACCGGCAGCATCAAGTACAACAAAATTTATTCCTCTGTGCGTTTCGCTAACACTTTTGCCGTCAATTTTTAATGCTGCTTTTTCTTTTTGAATATTTCCGGTTGCTTGCAATTGTACCGAAGTTTTAAAAATATATCCGCTGAGAATTTGCCCTTGCGAAAAAGAAATATCATGCACGCCTTCGGGTTGAATGTCGCCGAAAATGGCGTATCCGTGATGAATCACTGCCATTAAAGTTTGACACCAACCGAAATTTTTCATTTTATCTATACCGACATCTGTAAATGCTTTTCGCGTCGCATCATTGAGTTTGTACGACGCTTCTTCTTCTGTTACGCAAAAAATTGTTTCGGTTTTGTATTTATTCAAAAAATCAGCGATAGTTTCTCTTTCTATTTTTACCGGTTTACAATCCGGCAATTGCGATAATAATTTTTGTGTTTTAGTTAGTCCGTTTGGTACGGTGAGTAAATAACCGTCGTAAAGAAAAGTTTTACATGAATTATTTTGCGCTAACGGCACCAATTCCGCATTACGTTCAGGATTGCTGATGATGATGGATTTATCGTTATCACCCAAATTTCCGGCACTAAATAACGCATACAATTTTTCTTTGTATTTACTTTGAGTCGCTTCATCGGGTCGCGCGCAGTAACCGTTTGTAATCGGTTTGTTCAGTATTTGTGCAGCATGCGTAAAACTATAAAAATCATCCCCGTGCACATAACTCCAACCATAAGGTTTATATAAAATCACGCGGTCGGATTCGGCGATTATCGGCAACCATTTTTCATGCAGACAATCACCCGTACACGTATATATTTTTTGTTCGTTAAGGTGATACAGTTTTTGCGTATCGTAAGTTTGTAAAAGAAAAGCAGCAATAAGAATTATAGAGCGAAGCTGTTGAGATTTTTTTTTAAAATCGAAATCAGACGTGAAAATAAAACCGAGCAATAGATAAAACACGGGCCAAATAAATCTGCCGGAACCGCGCAAGCCGTTAAATATTTTTTGTGTGAATCCGCCCAACCGATACTCGTAAATCAATTTGTCACCCCAACCTATTTTTAAACTTAAAGCATAAATAAAAAATAAACCTGTGACAAATAAAATCGGATATAATTCCGGACGATCTATTTTGAATTTTTTTTCGGAAAAATTTTC
>JAYTNA010000442.1:0-1901 GCA_043748865.1 Saprospiraceae bacterium | reverse complement strand
ATAAGGTATTGGGTATAAGGTAATTGTTGTTCGAGTACTCGATATCCGTTATTTATTAAGTACATAACTGAATACCTGATACCTTATACCTTATACCTTATACCTTATACTTTATACCTTATACCTTATACCTTATACTTTATACCTTATACCTTATACTTTATACCTTATACCCAATACCTTATACCTTGCACCTATTTCCTAAACAATGCGACTAAAATAGCGATGAGCGAAATGCCGACTTGAATAGGCTGTAAATAAGTATTGATAGGTTGTTGAATTTGTGCGATTTTACCTCTAACGGGCTCAACATACACAACATCGTTTTGTTGCAGAAAATAATATGGCGAAGAAAAAAATTTGGTATCTTTCAAGTTTAATTCACCTATTTCGCGCATGCCATCTTTTTCTCTGATAATCATCACGTGTCTTCTGTCGCTGTAAGGTGTAAAATCACCGACTTTTGCTAAGGCTTCTAATATCGTTATCCGTTCATTTTCCACTTGAATGGCTTCTGGTCGCGTTACTTCTCCTAAAACGGAGACTTTAAAATTAATTAAACGCACATTTACCGAAGGATTTACAATTTCTTTTGTAACACGTGTCAAAATTTCCGCTCTCAGTTCTTTTACCGTTAATCCGCCGGCTTTTATTTTTCCTATAGCCGGCAAATCAATAAATCCTTCGCTGTTAATCAAATAAGTGATTGGTGACAGCGGTGTAACACTTTGCGCACCCATTTGTGAAGATACTATATTAAAAGGCGTTGCTAAAACACCATCCGGAGAAGCTACAATAACTGCTAAAACATCATTGGATTGTAATTTTATATCGGTTTGATTTAAGATCTCCTGCTTTGAAAGATTAATTAAAGTAGGTACTTTTTCATCACCGGATCTGAAATTAATGAGTTCTTTATGCGACAAGCACGACGCAAAACAGAAACAGATTAAAATTATAAATAAGAAATTTTTATTCACGGTTATTTGTTGTCATAAGTAGATGATTGTAAATAAAAGATGTTTTGAGTTTTCGCAAATATTTGTAAATCAATTTACCGCGAAATTCATCCTTTATCATTCATCAATACTTATTTATGCTGTAATATTATTTCAACGCTAATTGCGGTTTGTAGGGGTGTGCCGGATTGACAACTAATTTTTGTTCTTTTGGATGAATGAGTACATCCATTTCTTCCATCGGTATAGCACCCAAAAGCACTTCTGAATCGCCGGCTAACACCATGGCACTACACATTGCCATACGATTTGAAAAGCGCACTTCTATCGGTCCTACTATATCTAAAGTTATTAAACTGCCATCAGCTAATTGTGCGGTACGTTTGTCAATAACATCTAAACCCAATTGATTTTTAATGGTTTCATTTATGGCTAACATATATGCGCCACTATCCACCATAGCAGTAATTTCCATACTGCGCACGTCTTCTTTTTTTAAGATGCCGCGTTTTACTAATGCTACATCATCAAGATTGGTCAATTTTATATCCGCATATACTAAACCCATAAATTATAAATGATAATTGTAAAACCCAAAAGTAAAAAATTTTATTGGAATGGCAAAAGATTTATCTTTACTTTCATGCGAGTTGAGGGTTTAAAAATACGGCTTCGCCTTTGATGTGTCCCGACCGTATCGGTACTATCATTTTTTATTTTACATTCTTAAGTCACCATTCAGGTTGCCGTAAGTATGACTCCGAGTATTGGTTTAGCGTATTATAAAACCGCGAAAGCGGTTTTATATAAATAGCTCTGCGTGATAGATTCGAGCGTTAAATAGTTATACTTTTATATTTACTGACTCGCCCCCGCTTCGCGGGAACATTGTACTTGGAAAAGATTTTTATTAGAGCGGCACGATTTTTTGCTGCGAAGCAG
>JAYTNA010000441.1:0-2366 GCA_043748865.1 Saprospiraceae bacterium | reverse complement strand
ACCTTCTACCTTCTACCTTCTACCTTCTACCTTCTACCTTCTACCTTCTACCTTTATGACTTACGAAGAACTTTTAAAAAATACTGCCCTTGCCGATGATCGTTTTGTAGTGATGACGGCAGAAAATCGCGCATTGGTGCGTACTTTACCGCAAATTCTGGGCAAGCGGTTTATTGATACCGGTATTACGGAACAATGTATGGTAGGCGCGGCAGCAGGTTTGGCTTTGCGCGGACGCGTCCCTGTGATTCATGCTTTATCGGCTTTTCTTTCCATGCGCGCTTTTGAATTTGTGCGTACAGATGTAGGTATCGGCAATTTACCGGTGAAGTTGAGCAGTTTTATTCCCGGTTTTCTTTCTGACGGCAACGGTCCGACGCATCAAGCGATTGAAGATATTTCGCTTATGCGTGGTATCCCGAATATGACCGTTTTCGCACCTGCAGATGAAGACGATTTAGTAAAATCTTTGCCGAAAATTTGGGATTCAAAATCACCGGCTTATGTGCGTATAAACACGCGCGCTCCAAAATACGTTCACGCACCTTTCGAAATCGGAAAAGCGGAAGTAATAAGTACAGGGACAAATATTACACTACTCACTTACGGTTTACTTTTCGAGCAAACGCTGATAGCCGCCGATATTTTGCGCGAAGCCGGAAAATCTGTCGGCGTAATAAATATGCGTACATTAAAACCGATTGATGAAAAAATTATTTTAGAAACAGCTGTAAATTCAAAATTAATAGTTACTATCGAAGATCATTTTCTTACCGGCGGTTTGTACAGTATTATCGCGGAAATTTTATTAAATCACCGAATCACTGCCGATGTCATGCCTTTTGCTTTGCGCGAAAAATGGTTTAAACCGGCATTGTTGAATGATGTAATTGAACACGAAGGTTTTACCGGCAAACAAATCGCCGAAAAAATATTGGGTAGAGCTACCAATGCTGTTCAACCAAAAATTGAACTGAGTGCGTTTGCGGAATAATTATTTTGAGGAACTCCGGTTTATTAGTATTCGATAACCTGTCACATCCTACCGCGACAGATTTTCATAAAAAAAATCGTGTAAGATATTTTTCTTACACGATTTTTTTTCTTAGTAGTCACTACATTAATGATTAACGACAAATTTTTCGGTAAACGTCTGATTATCCTTAGTAATTGAATAAAAATATAAACCATTATTCAAGTTCTGTACATCAAAAGACATTTCATTAGCACCTTGCGTTAAATTAATTTTATTTTGAACAGAAGTAACGCCTACTACATTTACAACGCGCAAAACATATTCGCCGGCTTGTTGCACATTGAAAGAAACATGAATCGCTTCATTCGCAGGATTCGGTAAAATTTTTATACCACTTACGAAGTTTTGTAAGTCTTCGGTAGGCGTACTGTTACATTTCGCACTGCCTTTTGCTAAAAGAGTAATTGTATAATCACCGGGAAAAGTTGCACTCGGAAACATTTGAGTAGATGTAAATGGAAAAACATAAGCCTTTCCCGTTATCACTAATGGATAATCTTTTAAAGTATCTGTAGCTAACGGTGTACCTTGAATGACGACGCAACCTAAAACTTTATTTTTAAATCCACAAGTTGGCGGATTACAAGCATAAGACAAACCGGCCGGCAAACCTTGAATTGCACCGGTTTTTTCAATAGTTATACTGTCAACGCTTACAGCACCTATTCCTGTAATATTTACGCTATCAGCTTTAACAGTAAAAACGAAATTATAGACAGTACTTAAACACGCCGCTTTTGTAATTCCTGCATTCGGTCGAGTAGAACTGTGAGGTAACGGATAAACCCCCGCTGAAGAATCTTGATAACGTTTATCGGGCGTACAAGCGGGTGTTTGTGCGTGTAAAGCCGTAAAAGAAACTATACAAAAAATAAAGAGTATCAGTTTTTGGAACATAATTTTTGTTTTTTTTTAGTGATAAAATTTTTTCTTAATTCAAAGGTAAATTTACTTGTAAATAAATAAATATTTTAACTTGATAATGATTTTAACACATTATTAAATATCTTTTAGTTTTAATTGCAAACAAGATTATAAATTTCGGAAAGTTGCCGGCAAATTTTTTCATATCCGCAAGTATCCACAATTTTATTTCTGATGGTTTTACCTTGATAATTATTTGGGTTCTGCATCATCTCAACAATTGCATTTTGTAAAGCCATTTCATCTTCCGAAGGAATTAAAATACCAATTTCATCCGTTACCCATTCCGAAATGCCGCCGACATCGGTTGAAACTATCGGCAAGCCGCATGACATTGCTTCCAAAATAACGCAAGGTAATCCTTCTCTCCTACTATTCATCACAAAAGCATCGGCATCTTGCATTG
>JAYTNA010000440.1:0-5633 GCA_043748865.1 Saprospiraceae bacterium | reverse complement strand
CTGCTAATATTTTTACCGAAACTGATGATTTGAATTTCATTTATCGTTTTTTAATAACAGTTTTTGTTAATGCCCAGTACATAATTATGTACCACATCTAATCGAACCGCCGTTTCCGCGCCCAAAAACCCTGCAACACCTGTTGCATTCAAATTCTTTTTAGCCCAAATTGTCAACGGATTTGATACAGGCATATACGACCAATGCCATTTTTCTTCTTTATAACCTTGCTTGCGTCCAGCAGTATAAGGTTGACAAAATCCGTACTCCGATGCGTGTGTTAATAACCAATCGTAAGTACGTATTCCTTCACCGGTATCAAAGTGTTCGTTGTTCAAGTTGACCAAATCTAAATCTGTACCCCAATGATGGCGACTTGTACCGGGCATGGAACTGTATTCTAAAATTTTTTTTGCGCGGTCGTCGGCATCCGGGATGTCGGCATATTTTAACCATTTGCGTTCCCAGATTCCTTTTTGATACTCGAAATTGCGCGTGGCGGAAACAACCGGCAAATAAATTTTTTCTTTCGCCGCAGCATCGTACATTTTTTTAAATGCTTCGTAAGCGTCTTTGCGCATATAAATAGAAGGCAGTTGTGTGTAAGGTGACGCGATGGCTGTAAAATCGGGATGATGCGTCGGGTCAAATTTTCCGGTCACGTACTCAATAGAAAATTGGTTTTGTGCCGACATTTTTGATGTCGAAAAAAAAGTAAAAAGAATTAAACCTGTAAAAGATAATTTCATTTTTCGATAATTGTTTATTGCGAATAACAAAGTTATAAAACAAAATTCAAAATCCGGTTTCGCACAAAAAAATAATCTATACTTCAACTCAAGAAGCATAGATTATTTTTTGCCGGAAATTTAAATTTACCAATCTTTAGTGTCCAAAGGACACAAAAAAAATTCAAAATTTGATTCAAATAAATCCTTTTGACAGCAATGCTTATCAATTAACAATTAAAAACTAACAACTAACTTTACATCATATTCATAAACCTGCTTACAAACCAATTAGAATCTGCTTTCACCAACATTTCCAATGTTGCATCAGCTTTTGATGAGAGTGCTTTCAAATCGCGAACAGCTTTCACCAATGCTTCCGAATCGGCGCATTGTTCTTCGATACCGCTAATTTCGTCTAAAATTTTTATGACAGGGTCTAATTCTTTGCGCTTTCTGTTCAGAATAATCTGGCGTACGACTTTCCACATATCTTTTTCACCTCGAAAGTACTCTCTGCGATCGCCTTTTTTTATTTCTTTAAACGCCAAACCCCAATCCATGAGTTCGCGGATATTCATGTTTACACTACCGACCGAAATCATGAGTTCTTTTTGAATTTCTTCCGCACTCAACGGACGTGGTGAAACGAGCAACAAAGCATGAATTTGTGCCATCGTTCTGCTGATACCCCATTCGCTGCCCAATTTCCCCCATGTTTCTAAAAATTTGTCCTTACCTTCTTGCCATTCCATAGTTTATAATTCGTAATTAAAATTTCGAAAATTTGCCGTTCCACTATATTAAAGCTAATTTAAGGGCATTTTGTTTTGAGTTTTGAAAAAAAACTGATGAAACAATATAAAAAATTCATTTTTTGAAAAGATAAAAAAATACCTATGAAAATAGGTGCAAATTTTTGTGTTTTTTCAAAAAAGAAATATATCTTTGCACCGCTTAAACGAATATTCGGCTGGTGTTAGGCTGCCCGGTAAATTGACGATTAGGTGAAGTAGCTCAGTCGGTAGAGCAAAGGACTGAAAATCCTTGTGTCGGCGGTTCGATTCCGTCCTTCACCACCCGCTATTCATTTAAGTAAATGCCTGCTTCACGGCAGGCATTTCTCTTTTGAGAAAAAAAATCTATTATGCTTTCTATTAAACTTATGCACCATCATCATTTAATTTTGTTGTCCGGCAACGAATAGGTGACTCTCATGCGTTTGTTTTCAATAAAAAAACGAGACTTACCGATTTCTTCGATAAGTCTCGTTTTGTTTAGCTTTAAGCTTCGGGCTTTTAGGCTTAAGTAAAAAAACTCATAGCTCATAGCTTAAAAAATGAAAAATGAAAAATAAATTACGCATAGCGATTCAAAAATCGGGGCGATTGAGCGAAAAATCATCGGCACTTTTAAATGAATGTGGTTTTGATATTCGTTCCGGAAAATCTTCGCTCATGGCTTCTGCAGCTAATTTTCCGATTGATGTTTTGTATCTCCGCGACGACGATATTCCGGAATACGTCGCTGACGGCACAGCAGATTTAGGAATTTTAGGCGAAAATGTCGTGATTGAAAGCGGTGTACAAATAGATACCGTCATGCGATTGGATTTTGGTCGCTGTCGTTTGTGTCTTGCCGTTCCGAAAAACGTGAAGTATTCCGGACCCGAATTTTTTCAAGGAAAAAAAATTGCGACTTCTTATCCGAATATTTTGAATAATTATCTCGCCGAAAAAAATATTCAAGCCGATGTGCATCTCATCAGTGGGTCTGTAGAAATTGCGCCTACTATTGGTTTAGCCGCCGGTATTTTCGATATTGTAAGTTCGGGCGGAACGCTTTTCAGCAATGGATTAGTAGAAGTTGAAACGGTTTTGAAATCGGAAGCAGTTTTGGTGGCGCACAAAAATTTGTCGAAAGACAGACGCGAACTTTTAAATAAAATTGTTTTTCGCTTGAACGCGGTTATGGCGGCGCAAAAAAATAAGTACGTCGTTATGAATGTGCCGAATGAAGCGATTGAAAAAGTATCGGCGATATTGCCCGGTATAAAAAGTCCTACGGTCGTGCCGTTAGCTACGAATGGTTGGTCGGCGATTCATTCCGTCTTGAACGAAAATAAATTTTGGGAAGTGATTGACGATTTAAAAGCTGCCGGTGCGCAAGGTATTTTGGTGGTGCCGATTGAGAAATTGATTCTATAAATCGGACACCGGATAATAGACAATAGGCGATGGAATTACGGAAATCGGTTGTAGAAATCACCGCGTTGACCGACATCTTGAATTTCAAAAATATCGCCGTCCCAATACAAACCGATGCGTAAGTTACCGACACGTAAACGAAAATAGTTTTTGAAACCTTTTAGAACTTTGAGGTGATTAATGTCGCCAAACGTTTCAGCAATTTTTATTGCGTTGACTGCATCAATAATATTTATTTGTTCTTTTTCAGTTAATTTCTCTAAGTTTTTTTGAAATTTCCGACTACTAACGATCTGCATTAGTTCTTAATTTTTTCTCTAAGTTTTTAAAATATAGTTCGGTTTCTTGGATTGTAAAAACTTGGTGGTCAAGTTGTTCACGTGCGTAAATCATTGTCTCTGCATGAGCAGCATCCACTTGGTCTTCGTCGCTCATTTCAGACCAAACGCCGGGAACGACATATTTATCGTGTAGTCGTTGTCTTACAGCAGTTATCTCATCTGAATCTGACATAGCCGTAGTTTTGACTTTCATTTTTTTTAGAAAAGTCATTAAAAAACTTTCGTCAGTTTCTTTATAAGTAATGATTATGCTTTTTGTCACTATTGATATATTTTAATTTTGTTACAAAAATAGTCTTTACGGTTTTAATTTACAAATGAAAATAATTTTTGTAATTTTCATTTTAAAAAAATTATTTCTTCCAAATCATGAAAATTATAAACTTCAATAAAAAAAAACCGGAACTAACGTGGCAATTACTAAAACGTCCGGCATTAGATTTAACTGCTTTGCGTCCGGTCGTGCAAAACATTCTCGACGACGTGCGTACACGCGGTGACGTTGCTGTTTCAGAATACACAAAGAAATTTGATAAAATTGATTTAGAAACTTTTTCAGTGAATGCTGACGAAAAAAATCGTGCGGAAACTTTAGATGCGGATTTAAAAAAAGCAATTGATGCAGCTTACAAAAACATTTTTATTTTTCATGCAGCGCAAAAATCAAAAAAGAAAATTATTGAGACACAAGCCGGTATAAAATGTTGGCGCAAAAGTGTCGGTATCGAAAACGTTGGTTTGTATATTCCGGGCGGCACTGCGCCGCTTTTTTCTACCGTTTTAATGCTCGGTGTGCCGGCAATGATTGCCGGTTGCAAAAACGTAGTACTCTGTACGCCGCCGCAAGCTGATGGTTTTGTACATCCGGCTGTATTATATGCAGCACAAAAGTGCGGTATAAAAAATATTTTCAAAATTGGCGGCGTGCAAGCGATTGCTGCAATGGCTTACGGTACGCAAACGGTTTCAAAAGTTGATAAAATTTTCGGACCGGGTAATGCGTATGTGACGGTGGCGAAGCAATTAATTCAAACCGACGGTATCGCGATTGATATGCCGGCGGGACCGAGTGAAGTTTTAGTGATTGCAGATGAAACGGCATCAACGGCATTTATCGCTGCAGATTTATTGGCGCAAGCGGAACACGGCGCGGATAGTCAAGTTGTTTTGGTGGCGACTTCAGAGAAAATTGTTCAAAATGTTTTATCGGAACTCGATGTGCAATTAAAAAAATTACCACGCGAAGTTTTTGCACAAAAGGCATTAGCGAACAGTATCGCCGTAATTGTTAAAAATAAATCGGACGCGATCCAAGTTTCCAATTTTTACGCACCGGAACATCTCATCATTCAAACAAGCGATGGCGATGTTTTGGCTGAAAAAGTCATTAACGCGGGTTCAGTTTTTATCGGACATTACACACCGGAATCTGTCGGCGATTACGCTTCCGGCACTAATCATACGTTGCCGACAAACGGTTTTGCACGTGCCTACAGCGGTGTTTCGTTGGATAGTTTTATGAAAAAAATTACTTTCCAAGAAATTACTAAACAAGGTTTGCAAGGTATTGCTGATACTGTGATAACAATGGCAGAAGCGGAACAATTGAAAGCACACGCAGAGAGTGTACGGGTGAGAATGGAGAAAAATGATGAATGATGAATGACGAATGATGAATTAAAATAAATTCATCATTTACCATTCATCATTCATCAATATTTTTTCTCAATTTCAACAACGCTACATTTTCCACATGATGCGTGTGCGGAAACATATCTACCGGACGCACTTTTATGACATCATATTTTTCAAGCAGTTGCGATATATCGCGTGCTTGTGTGGCAGGGTTACAACTGACATAAACAATTTTTGGTGCTTCTAATTTCAATAACATTTGCACAACATTATGGTGCATACCGGCACGCGGCGGGTCTGTAATCAAAATATCCGGTTTGCCGTGTGTATCGGCAAATTCGTCCGTTAAAATATTTTTTACATCGCCGGCGTAGAAAGTGGTGTTCAATAAATTATTCCGCTCGGCATTTTGTATTGCATCTTCAATCGCCAAACTCACTTCTTCAATACCGACAACGTGTTTCACTTTGTCGGCAATATACAAGGCTATACTGCCAATGCCGGTATACAGGTCATACACATTTTCAGTGCCGTTAAACTCAGCAAACTCAACAAGTGTATCGAACAAACGCACCGCTTGACGCGTATTGGTTTGAAAAAAAGATTTCGGACCAATTCTAAAACGCACATTACCCAACATTTCTTCGATATAACCTTTGCCGGCGTAAGTAATCATGTCTAAATCCAAAACAAAATCGTTGACTTTGGCATTGATACAATAA
>JAYTNA010000439.1:0-2820 GCA_043748865.1 Saprospiraceae bacterium | reverse complement strand
ACAAGACATAGAGGCAGAAATTATGAAGTTTGGTTTGCTCCATCGATTCCAATCAATGGCGGACCTTGGAAATTTTATGGTTTACCCGGGCTGATATTAGAAGCTTATGACGAGACGGGTGAAGTGCAGTTCCGTTTTAAAAAAATAACCAACTCAAGTGTCTCTGAAAAATTAGTAGATAAACCAACAGGCGAGAGGGTAGTCACGCGAAAAGAATTAGATAAAATTTATGATGATGAATTCGATAAGAAAGAAAAAAAATTTTTTTCAACTATGCCGAAAGGTATTACTGTAATTTCAACAAGTACAGTTAAAACTAAGCATATAGAAGATGACGAATGAATTTAAATTTATACTAATCATTCTATTGTTTTTTTTTTCTAAAAACACCGCTCAAAATTCTTTAACAATACAAGGAGTTATTGTTGATACTTTAAACAAACCACTACCTTATGTCAATGTATATGCTCAAGAAAATGAAACATCGCCGATTATTGCGTACTCAATCTCCGATGACAAAGGTGCTTTCATATTGAAATTGAATCGTCTGAAAACAGTTTTGATAAAAGCTACTCTAATTGGATATTACACTCCCCCTTTTTCTTTTGCGGAAAACGATACTATTCCGGAGTTTTTGACTTTTAAGATGCAGCCAAAGATTTTTGTATTGAAAGAGGCAGTTGTACGAGCTAAAAATAAAATCATAGAAAAATCCGATACCATTACTTTTATTGCCGATAGATTTAGAGATTCTACCGAGCGAAATTTAGAAGAATTACTGACAAAACTACCCGGTATAGAGGTAGATAAAAACTCCGGTATAATTACAGTTCAAGGCAAACCGATAAAGAAAATACTTATCGAAGGCGATGATCTCACCGGACGTAATTACCAATTAATGTCAAAAAATTTAACGGCAGACGTTGTAGATAAAATTCAAGTGATTGATAAATTTAATGACAATAAACTATTGAGCGGTATTCGTCGGAGTGAAGACAAAGTAATTAATATTACACTTAAAGAAAACAGAAAAAATCTTTTATTTGGCAACGCTAATTTGTCACTTGGCAACGATTGGTTTACAAATAATTCTATTAATATTTTCAGTTTTTTCAAAAATTTTAAATTTTTAACCTTCGGAAATTTAAATAATATCGGAAGCAAAAGCGATGCAGATAGAATGAAAGATGCCGGACTTGGCGACGAGACGGAAACTACCAGACAACATTCATTATTAGTTGACGATGATAATAACACGCTTACAAATATTGGTAGTTCCAATTCTCTTTTAGGAATTGAATCTCAAAGTTCGAGGTTCAATCAAGCGAGTATGATTTCATCACATTTTATAACGCATCCGAGTGAGCATTTACAAGTAAAAGGCTCTATGGCTTATGCCGATGACAATTTAAAAATTTTTACTGAAAATGATTACCGTTATTTACTTAGAGACTCTGTTTTAAATGTTTTTGAAAAAAATCAATGGGTTCATCGCCCTAAAATCTGGCTCACTAACCTAAATATAAATTATGGTATTTCAAACAAATCCGCCATTCGTTTTCAATCCGATTTGAGTTTTTCTAACGCATTAGACAATTCAACTACCTTGACCAATCTGAATAACTTTCAAAATCAATTGAATCAAAAAAATATAAGTTGGAAAAATACTTTCGATTACACTTATAGAATTAACGATAAAAAAGCATTTATAGTCAGTTCAATTTATGAAGAAAATCATCCGGATCAATTGTATCAACTCAACCAATCCGCAACCAGAGAATTGCCGAAATTAAAAACTAATGATCCGAATAACGGCATGGAGACTTTTTCAGATTTAAAACAAAGTATTGCAAAATCAATGAAATTCATTGCTGCCAATGCGTTGTTTTTATTTACTAACGAAAATCAAAAGACTTCCTTTGGTGTAGGTGTTATCAATAAAACCCAAAACTTAATTTCCGTATTAAATTTTTATGATTCGAATTCACAAATTATTAAGACACTCGATAGTTTTCGTAATAGCGGTATTTTTATTCAAAAAAATTATTTCCTAAGTCTTAATTTCAAAGACAAATGGCACGGATTCAATTTTCTAAGTGATGTGTCAGGCGGATATTATTCACAAAATTATCAAGAAGTATTTTCAAACACTATTGAGAAGAGAGGATTCTACATATTGCCGACATTAGGTTTTCAAGTTGAAAAAAACAAAAACTCCATATTCGGCACTTACGCCTACAATGTCGGATTGCCGCAAATTGTCGATATTTACAAAGGTTATATTGCAACCAATTACAGAAGCCTTGAACGCGGCAGCGCTTTAATGATTCCTGCAAACTCGCATACTTGTATAATAAATGCCACACACGGCAAATTATCAGACGATTTTTTGTGTTATGGTAATATCATAGCTACTATTACATCAAACGGTTATAGATCTAATTGGAGTATTTACACAGACTTTAATACTTCTCAAAAAGTAGAGAATTTTTTTCAAAACAAAAACCTGCTTTTGCTATCTAGTTTTGAATATTATAATGATAAACTTGCAACTCGGTTCAAAATAAGACCAAGTTTTTCAATCAGCGAATACCAAAATACGTTGAACGATAATTTTTTAAGAACTACACAAAATACAACAAGTATTTTAGATTTATCCATTCGCTCCGGTTTTTTAGGGAAGTTCAACTATCATTTTGGTTCTACTTATACTTTGTCAAATGTAAAAACTGATGTAAAAAACACGTCAAACATCGTTAAAAATGAATCAATCGGCTCCTTTTTTGATGTTTATTTTAGATTTAAAAACCTGTTTGTTGG
>JAYTNA010000438.1:0-1905 GCA_043748865.1 Saprospiraceae bacterium | reverse complement strand
CATAATTTATCATTCATTTTTTACAATAAATATAATGCTTGACAATCTTTCCCGTTTTTTGCCGATTGAAGATGAAACCGAATTTTCACCAATGATGTCATTGGAAGAAGAAGATGAGTCGCAAAAAAACGAAGTGTTTCCTGAAATCCTTCCCATTCTGCCGTTGAAAAATACAGTGCTTTTTCCTGGTGTGGTAATTCCGATTACTATCGGGCGCGAAAAAAGTATTAAAGCCGTTCAGCGCGCTTATGACAGTAATAAACTTATTGGCGTATTATCGCAACGCAACAGCGACGACGATGATATTTCTGTAGATGGTTTATATAAAATAGGTACGATTGCGCGCGTTTTGCGTTTATTGAAAATGCCGGACGGTACTACTGCCGCTATTTTGCAAGGGCGCAAACGTTTTGAACTTAAAGAAATGTTGGTGAATGAACCTTTTTTGCAAGGAGACACGCGCACACTCGAATACGAAGAACCGAAAAATAAACGCGAATTTGAAGCATTGATTTCGACTATTCGAGATAAAGCGCGTGAAATGATTGAACTCGCGCCGAATATTCCGAATGAAGCGCAAATTATGATTCGCAATATCTCAAACGATTCTTTTCTTTTGAATTTTATTGCTTCCAATCTGAATTTAAAAACTGTCATTAAGCAATCCATTCTTGAAATTCACGATTTGAAATTAAAAGGCGAAACAATTTTGATTCACATGGACTCGGAATTGCAGTTGTTGCAATTGAAAGGTGAAATAGAATTGAAAGTGCGCGGCGAATTAGACAAACAACAACGCGATTATTTTTTAAATCAGCAACTCAAAACGATTCAAGAAGAACTCGGCGGTAATCCGCATGAAGAAGATTTGAATCGGTTAGCAGAACGTGGGCTTGAAAAAAATTGGAATAAAAACATCGCCGATCATTTCATTAAAGAATTGGCTAAAACGCGCAGAATGCCACCGCAAGCGCAAGAGTATTCGATGCAACTTAATTATTTAGAAAATTTGCTCGACTTACCATGGAATGAAACGACAAAAGATAATTTCGATCTTAAAAAAGTAAAAAAAGTTTTAGACAGCGATCATTACGGACTTGATGAAGTTAAAGACAGAATCATAGAACATCTCGCCGTTTTAAAACTCAAAGGCGATATGAAAGCACCGATTTTATTGCTCGTCGGTCCGCCGGGTGTCGGAAAAACTTCTTTAGGAAAATCGGTGGCTAAAGCATTGGATAGAAAATATGTGCGGATGTCGCTCGGCGGTTTGCATGACGAAGCGGAAATCAGAGGACATCGCCGAACTTATATCGGTGCAATGCCCGGACGTATTATTTTGAGTATGAAAAAAGCCGGTTCAAGTAATCCGGTTTTTATTCTCGATGAAATTGATAAAGTCGGCAATAGTTTTCGCGGCGACCCGTCTAGTGCTTTGCTGGAAGTTTTAGATCCGGAGCAAAATCATACTTTCGCGGATAATTATTTGGATATAGAATATGATTTGAGTAAAGTGATGTTCATTGCTACTGCCAATTCTTTAGAATCTATTCAACCGGCGTTGCTCGATCGCATGGAAATTTTGAGATTGAGTGGTTATTCGATTGAAGAAAAAATTGAAATTGCGAAACAACATCTCGTACCGGATCAACGCAAAGAACATGGTTTGAAACCTAAAGATTTAAAACTTAATACCGACACCATTGAAAACATTATCAGTGATTACACCCGCGAGTCCGGTGTGCGTTCGCTTGATCGTCGCATTGCCGGTATGATGCGATATATCGCTAAAAAAGTGGCAATGGAGGAAAAATATCCGACTTCACCAAAAATTTCTGATTTAAAAGAAATGCTTGGTCCGGCGCGATTTACGAGTGATGTGTATGAAAAAGATCAAATCCCCGG
>JAYTNA010000437.1:0-2675 GCA_043748865.1 Saprospiraceae bacterium | reverse complement strand
TTTTGAAATCACCGAGAGACATATGCACACCGGCGCGTCCGAAAAATGCTTCGGGAGTTGTGCGAATAGATAAACTTTTTGCATAGTCCATCAAAGCATCTTCATGGCTTTCTTGCAACAAGTAAGCATAACCTCTACGCTCGTACGCTTGAGTATATCTGTCATATTTTTCTATCGCTCTACCAAACGCATTTATTGCTGCGGCATATTCCTTTTTTTCGATAAATTTATTACCATTGTTATATTCAACGTTAGCCGATTTATCGCTGTTCGGGATAATTGTCGCCGATTTTTTTAAAATATTTTTTTCGTCAACAACCCATAAATGAAAAGTTCCTGCTAATGCAAAATCGCGTAATTCATTTAAAAAAGCTACAGTATTTTTAAAAGTTTTGTCAACATAAACGAATTGTGTGCGCGGTACCTCAATCGTCAATGTTTCCTCTTGGAAATACGATGGTTCTTTCAGCAAAATATCGTTTTTATAATACGATTCTTGCCGTTTAAGCAGTTGAGCTTGCATCATACCAAAGGATTTTGAATTGCCAAATTCAAGGCATCCTTTAGCAATAGTTTTGAATTGCGGTATCATATTATTTACTGTTTTTCTTGATTCACAAAAATATTTCCTTTTGTATAGCCAAAAATATCCTGTCAATCTACTATTATCCAGCGATTGAATATTTTTGATGTGTTTTTAGTTATCTACGTAAAATTGGTAAAGAAATTTGTAAGGATAAACTTATGACCAATACTCTATAATTCATAGAGTAATGAACAAATTGGTATTCTCACAGTACACTGTAAAATTCTATGGTAAAGCGAATAAAACTTATGCAAAAATCAATTTTAAGACTTAACACCTGATAAGATCACATAAATTACGGGCTACAAAATTACGATAAATGTTTCTATTATTCTAATTTTTTCAAAGAAAAAAATAACGAAAATAAATATTTATATTTCCGTAAATTGTTTGTATTCAATTGTATAGTGGTTCATTTCGTGTATTTTACCTTTTACGAAAAGAAATTGTATAGGTTTCAAAAAAAGCGCAATAAAAAAAATATTTTTTCAAAAATAAGTAATTTTTTTTTCATGATATTTTTTATCGCAGGAAAAAGTACTTTTGCAGGAAAAAAAGTATCGTAAAAAATGAATCATCCGAAAGTTGTCAAATTAAATCATGTAGCAGTATATCAAGATAAAAATCCGGTTCTTGAGAATATTAATCTTACACTGAACAAAGGCGAGTTTGCTTATTTAATCGGCAAAACCGGCAGCGGCAAAACAAGTTTGTTGAAAACACTTTATGGTGCTTTAGTTTTGAAATCCGGCGCAGCGGAAGTATGCGGATTCAATCTGTCTGAACTTAACAAAAAAACGATTCCTTTGTTGCGCCGACGTATGGGTATCGTTTTTCAAGATTTTAATCTTTTGTCGGATAGAAACGTGGCGCAAAATTTAAGTTTTGTATTGGAAGCCACCGGCTGGAAAAATAAATCGGAGATGAATGAGCGTATTGATGCAGTGCTACAATCTGTTTCTATGCAAAATACGCATACTCGGATGCCGCACAAATTGAGTGGAGGCGAACAACAACGCATCGTAATTGCACGCGCATTATTGAACGCACCGGATATAATTATTGCCGATGAACCGACTGGCAATTTAGACCCTGAAACAAGTGATGATATTTTGTCGTTGCTGCGCGATTTATCGAAAAATAAAAACACAGCCGTTTTATTAGCAACGCATGATTATCGTATTTTGCAACACTTTCCGGCGCGCATTATTCGTTGTCAAGAAGGTCGCGTTTTTGATGAAGAAAATTTTTTAATATAGACAACGGACAATGGACAACGGACAATAGAAAAATATATTTTTCACTTTCTGTTGTCCATTGTCCGTTGTCCATCTTTCAATAAATGATTCAAGCAAAAAATATTCACAAACATTACGGTACACTCGAAGTATTGCGTGGTGTAGACATATCTGTAGAAAAAGGTGAAATTGTTTCCATTGTCGGAAAATCCGGCGCAGGTAAAACTACTTTGTTGCATATTCTCGGCACACTTGATTTACCTGACATCGGAACAGTTATCATTGACGGAGTGGATACAACGCAATTGAACAATAAACAATTAGCAACATTCAGAAATGAACGCATCGGTTTTATTTTTCAGTTTCATCATTTACTTCCGGAGTTCAATGCCATAGAAAATGTAATGATGCCCGCACTCATCGGAAAAAAATCGGAAACGGCATCAAAAAAACGTGCGGTTGAATTATTGGATTATCTCGGCTTATCGCACCGACTTACACATAAACCTACCGAACTTAGTGGCGGCGAACAACAAAGAGTTGCAGTTGCTCGCGCACTGATAAATAATCCCGCCGTCATTTTTGCCGACGAACCTACCGGCAATTTAGATTCAACACTGTCCGCAGAATTACACCAACTTTTATTTAATCTAAGAAAAGATTTCAATCAAACTTTCGTTATTGTTACGCACAGCGAGGAATTAGCACGTTTGAGTGATCGAAGATTAGTTATGCAGGATGGGAGGATTTTATAATATTTTGGGCAAAATAAAATTTGATCTATTAACGTATTGCACTTAAAGCTTGAATTCGTCTTACCTTGATTCGATTTCTTGAATCCATTTTTCTAA
>JAYTNA010000436.1:0-5768 GCA_043748865.1 Saprospiraceae bacterium | reverse complement strand
TGTGACTTGACCTAAACCATTGTAAGAAAAAACACTTTCGACAAAAAATGCACCGGCGAGTAAACCGGCAAACCAACCCGATATGGCGGTAGTTACCGGATTTAAAGCGTTGCGCAATACGTGTTTGATAATAATTGCCGATTTATATAAACCTTTCGCTTTCGCCGTGCGTACAAAATCCATTGAAAGCATATCGAGCATAGTGCTGCGCGTCAATTGCATAATCAACGCTACCGGACGAATACCCAAAGCTAAGGCGGGTAAAATTAAATTTTTCCATACCACTACTTCATCGCCGACATCGTTTAATTCAAACAAACTGCCTTGAATATTTAAACCGGTATAATCGGACAACCAATAACCAAAAATAAGTGCGAACATCATAGCTATAATATAACTTGGCAAAGAATATCCTAAAACAGAAAGTACGAGTGCAGAAGTATCAAACCAACCGCCGGGTTTTAATGCGGCTATGATGCCGAGAAAAATACCGATGACAGCAGCTATAATAATGGCAGCAAAAGCCAATACAGCTGTCTGAGGAATAGCGTCGCTTAAAATATCTCCAACTTTTCTTCCGGTTTGATAAGATTCGCGGAGAAAAGGTTTTTTTAAAACCAAAATATTTTTTCCAAGCGGGAATAATTTTATGTAGCCGTATTTATTTAAATTCATCAAAGTATTTTCGTGAAAACTTACCGGCGAAATATCGTTCAAGTAATAGGCTAATTGCACCGAAAGCGGTTTATCTAAACCTAATTCTTTTCTCTTAGCGATAACAGTCGCGTTGTCACTGCGTTGCCCAAATGTAAGGCGCGTCGGATCAACGGGCGCTAAATAAATAATACTTGTGATAATCAGTACGACTAAAGTAATTACAAGCAACCCGTATAAAATGCGTTTCAGGATATAACTAAACATAATTCAAGTAGAAAGTAGTAGAAAATTTATAAATTATTTTTTTTTAAATACAAATAACAAGTGTTTAAAATTTATTAACAGTATTGTATATAAATCTTAGTGTACATTTGTCATATAATTTTAATAAAGATTTATTTGATGAAAAAATTCATTTACACGATATTTATATTTTTGACGACAGCACTCGGTGCAGCAAAGCTATATTCCCAGAACACGCCTATTATGACTTTTGAAAAAAGTGAAATAGATTACGGTAATATTATGCAAGGAAGCGACGGTACGCGCTTTTTTAAATTTAAAAATACCGGCAATCAAACACTTATTGTGAAACAAGCGACAGGTTCGTGCGGTTGTACCGTACCTAAATGGCCGAACGAACCTGTTAAACCCGGACAAACCGGAATAATTGAAGTGCGTTATGAATCAAGCCGTCTCGGTTTTTTTTCTAAAGCTGTAACGGTAGAAACAAACGAAGCATCGGGCGGACATAAACTTTCTATAAAAGGAAATGTAATTGATAAAAACTCGACGCAAAGCATGACGCAACAAGTAGGTGCAAACTGAAATTTTTTGTTAAAAAAAAGTTATAAAAAATTTAAAAACAATGAGATAAGAAGATTTTTTTTTCAAATGCTAAATTTTATATTTTACCTAACATTCATTAACACGCATTTAACAAGAATATTTTTTTATATCTTATACCTTTGAACTATAAATAAAGATAATAAAAAATCTATAATAATTTTTTTATTTTAATTCTTTTAACTTTCTAATTTTAATTTCTTAAATGTTTTTTCCTATGAAGCAGTTTTTTGCATTATTTTTGATGGTAGCATTAGTAGTAACAATCGCTTCTGCTCAAACTAAAGTTGGCGGTCCGGTAATGAAATTTGATAAAGATAAAACCGAAATTGATTACGGTACAATCCAACAAAACAGCGACCCACTCCGTAAATTCACATTTACTAACGCAGGTACTGAACCGCTTGTAATTAAAAGTGCGCAAGGCAGCTGCGGTTGTACTGTGCCAAGTTATAAAAAAGAACCGATTATGCCGGGTGAAGCTTCAGTAATTGAAGTCCGCTATGCAACTGACCGCATAGGTGCTTTCACAAAAACTGTTACTCTTACAACGAATGAAGGCGACCAACCACGCGTTTTAACGATTAAAGGTAACGTTCTTGAAAAGAAAACCGAACCGGGTACGCCCCTTGCTCAACCGGGCTTAGCGTCTCCGAAAGGATAAAATTAAGATTTTTAAGATCATACTTTTGTAGCCGCTCATTGAAAAATGAGTGGCTTTTTTTATTGCCTCAAAAAGCGAAACTTAAATTTAAAACCGTCGCCGATAAGTTTTGCTTGTTGTTTGGCATAATTTGCTTTTTCTCCGAAAAAAAATTCATCAACGGTTTTATTAAAATTTTCCAACCAGATATCAAAATGGTGATCTTCGATAGGTAAATGCCGGTGAAACTCAAAAACATTTTCGGCATAACCCTTTTTCATTGAACAATAAAAAAGCCCAAAATGCAATCATACGCGGCAAATGATGTTCAAAATTAACGTGGGTGAAAAACGAAGCGATGCGTTCATCTTGCGTCAAACTTCTATAAAAAGCCGGAATTAATTGCTCAATATCTGCTCGTGATTCAATATCATGTTTCTTTTCCATAATTTTCGTAGCCTACTTTATTCATTAATTCATACTTACGCGCTACTTCACTCGCCATATCTTGTTTGAACGCAATTATTTTATCGAGTAAAGATATATCGTGCGTCGCTAAAATTTGCGCTGCTAAAATACCCGCATTTTTTGCGGCGTTAACTGCGACTGTCGCTACCGGCACACCGTTCGGCATTTGTACGATGGATAATAACGAATCCCAACCATCAATTGAATTAGAAGATTTTACCGGTACGCCAATCACCGGTAACGGTGTTAGAGAAGCAATCATACCCGGTAAATGTGCCGCGCCGCCGGCGCCGGCAATAATTACTTTTGTACCGCGTGTATGTGCTTCTTTTGCGAAAGAAAATAATCTTTCCGGTGTTCGATGCGCCGATACAAATGTTATTTCAAACGGAATGTGCATCTCTTCCAAAAATTGCGCTGCGGGTTTCATCACCGGTAAATCGGAATCGCTGCCCATTACGATACTTACTATTGGTATAACTTTCATTGTTAAATTTATTTTTTAATACGGTGTTACCATATTCTTTCGCCGTAAAGGTTTCAATTTTTTTACGATAATTTTCATTTTTCATTTTAATTAACTCACCGCCCATTTCAAAAAATCAGGCATAACAGTTCCCCATGTTTGCGGATTATGTTCGCCGTCTTGAACTTCTACATATTTTATATCGCGGTGCGGTTTATAGCCTAATGCAGATAAATCATTTATAAGATCGAGCGTATCGTCAATCGCATCAATAATTCCATTTCTATTTCTGTCTGCGGTTTCGTCTTTTGTGCCGGCTTCAAACCAAAATTTCATATTTTCTTGATAAGTACCTGTACGGATAATATCGTGCATGATACGGTGCTGATCATCATTATCACCGTAGTGATAAGGCGCACTCCGCCACCATAAAGAACCGGAAAATACGCCGACTTTATGAAATAAATTTGAATTTGCCCAAACCAAATCAAAAGCAGCCAAACCACCTAACGAAAAACCGGCAAAGACGCGCGCATCGGCATCGGTGGTACAAGCAAATTCTGTATTTAAAGTAGGCAATAGTTCGTGAATTACAAACAATGTATATTGTTCAGCTAAATTACCGCGATTCATATAATCCGCTTGTCTTGCGGTACCGTATTCATTGATGCGATTGTGAGGATTGGCATAAATACCAAAAATAATTATCGGCGGTATGGCATTTGTTTTATACAAATCCGTGAGTGTTTGCATCATTGACATTGCACTCAAATCCTGTCCGTCATTAAAAAAAATGACAGGATATTTTTTTTTCTTATTTTTTTCATACAAAGGCGGTAAATATGCATCCACTTTGACACCGCGTTTCAAATATTTGGAAGGAATGTTAATAGGTTGCACGTGAACTGCATCATTTTTTTCTTTAAATAAATTTAAAGATTGTAGTAATTTATAAAAAACTTGCATTAATTTTACTTTAAGTTTTACGATGTAAAATGATCTTAAATTATTTCAATTTAAAAATTTAATTTTTAAAAAATAAGTGTAAGAAAACTATTTGCTATTTTCACCGTAATTATTTGTGATAAATTGAAATTATATTTTGTGACCAAATACGGCGTGACTTGTCATATACTGAAACAAAAATATAATTTTGCTCAAAGAAAAAGAAATCTTCGCAAAAACAAGTCAAATAAAACATCAAATAAAAAAAATCCGTGAAAGAAGAATATATTAAATGGTACTCTCCTCATCTGAGCATGGATATTGAAATGCTGGTATACGGACATTCGGGTATTCCTGTCGTAATTTTTCCGACAACCATGGGGCGATATTATGAAAGTAAAGATTTTAAACTCATTGAAAGTATCAGTCATTTTATTGATGCCGGTAAAGTGCGCGTTTACTGTCCGGATTCAATCGACAAGTTAACTTGGTACAATAAAAAAGAGCATCCTGCAAAACGCGTTCAAAACCATGTTTGGTATGATAAAATGATTCGGTGGGAACTCGTTGAACGGATGCGTTTTGAAACAGGTCATGCGAAAATAGTTGCTGCGGGCGCAAGTTTTGGCGGTTACCATGCCGCTAATTTCACTTTTCGTCATCCCGACGTAGTGAGTCATTTAATAAGTATGAGTGGTGCATTTGATATTCGCACATTTTTAAACGGATATTACGATGACAATGTTTATTTTAATAATCCGGTTGATTATTTGCTCAATGATAATAATCCGGATTTGTGGCAATTGAAAATAATCCTCGGCACTTCCGAATGGGATATTTGTCGTCCGGCAAATGAAATTTTATCTAATATTCTGAATCATAAAGGAATCAGGCATTGGCTCGATATGCGCGGGTGGCAAGCGCATGATTGGCAACTTTGGCGCGAAATGTTTCCGCATTATTTATCAATTATAAGTTAAACGAGCTATCAGTTTTTAGCTGTCAGTTGTCAGCTATCAGTTTCAAAAAAGAAGTTCTGATAGCCGATAGCTGACACCTGACACCTGATAGCTGAAAGCTAAAAAAACAATGAAAAAAATAGGCATTTTATTCGGACAAGAAAATACTTATCCATGGGCGTTCGTCGAACGCGTAAACAGTAAAAAAATACCGGGTATCGTGGCAGAACCGGTTTCTATCGAAAAAGTTGAACAAGGCAATAGTGGTGAATACGCCGTTATTATTGACAGAATTTCTCAAGATGTACCGTTTTATCGCGCATTTTTAAAAAATGCCGCCATTTCCGGTACAGCTGTTATTAATAACCCGTTTTGGTGGTCGGCGGATGAAAAATTTTTCAATAACGCTTTAGCACTTAAGCTCGGTGTACCGGTTCCGAATACCGTAATTCTCCCATCGAAAGTGCGTCCGGATGATACAACTGAAAATTCTTTCAGAAATTTAAAATTTCCGCATGCTTGGGACGCTGTTTTTGAATACATCGGTTTTCCGGCTTACATGAAACCGCACGCCGGTGGCGGTTGGAAAAGTGTTTACAAAATACATAATCGCGAAGATTTTTTTGAAAAATATGCAGAAACAGAACAATTGGTGATGATGTTGCAATCGGAAGTTATTTTCGATGAATACTTTCGTTGCTATTGTATCGGCGGAAAATATGTACACATCATGCCTTACGAACCGCGCAATCCGCACCACTTGCGTTATGTAATTGATGGTCCG
>JAYTNA010000435.1:0-1252 GCA_043748865.1 Saprospiraceae bacterium | reverse complement strand
CCATTAACCATTAACCATTAACCATTATTTATGAAGTCTCTAAAAGCATTAAAAAATATATTAGCCGATGCCGGGCATCAAATGGATATTATCGAACATCAAGGGCATTTTCCTTTGTTTGAAGATAAATTATCCGACATCGGATTGTTTCCGTTGAAGCCGTCGGGCGCAACTATTTTTCAAGTCAATGTCGGTAAAATGTGCAACCAAGTGTGCAAACATTGTCACGTGGATGCCGGACCGGACAGAAAAGAAATTATGACTTTGGAAACAATGCAGCAATGTATCGATGTGCTTGCAGCAAATCCTGAATTACAAACGGTAGATTTAACCGGTGGCGCACCGGAAATGAATCCGAATTTTCGTTGGTTCGTAGATGAGATAAAAAAACTTAATCGTCACGTTATCGTGCGTTGCAATTTGACAATCATTCTCGCTAATAAAAAATACCACGATTTGCCGGATTATTTTAAATATCACGGCGTTGAAATCGCATCGTCATTGCCTTTTTATACGCAATCGCGCACCGACAAACAACGCGGCGACGGCGTTTTTCAAGATTCGATTAAAGCCTTGCAAATGTTAAATGCCGTAGGTTACGGTGAAAAAAATTCCGGTTTGATTTTGAATTTGGTTTATAATCCTGCCGGTGCATTTTTACCGCCCGACCAAGCAGCTTTAGAAAAAGAATACAAAGATGCTTTGATGAAAGAGTACAATATTAGTTTCAATAATTTATTCGCAATAACGAACATGCCGATTAGTCGGTATTTAGATTTTCTTTTAGTGAGCGGTAATTACGAAAGTTATATGGAAAAACTCGTCAACGCTTACAATCCTTCAGCAGCAGAAAATGTGATGTGTCGCACAACTTTAAGTATCGGGTGGGATGGTTTTATTTACGATTGCGATTTTAATCAGATGCTCGAACTCAAAGTCGAATCAAAACACCAACACATTTCCGATTTTAATTTGAATAGTTTAAACAACCGTTCTATTGTCATTAATCAACATTGTTACGGCTGTACGGCAGGTTCGGGTAGCAGTTGCGGTGGTGCAGTAGCATAACTGACAACCAACAATAAACAACTGTTTCATGTTCTCTGTCATACAAAAGCACGCTTTTTATTATTGGTTATTTGCTGTGTTTTTTGCCGCAATGTTAGTGTATCAATATACGGAACCGCAATTTGAGGCGATTTATTTTTTCAGTGCGCACCGTTCATCGGTCGGAAATTTTTTCTTCATGTGG
>JAYTNA010000434.1:0-1751 GCA_043748865.1 Saprospiraceae bacterium | reverse complement strand
AAACATTAGCGCGACGGTCTGCAATATCGCTGAAAATTTCGTGGTCGTGTTTCAAAATAGTTTTACTGCCTTTAATTTTATACTCCACTAGTTTTGCCATCTGTTGAATACTATCAGCGACATCCGCCAAACCATTTTGTAATTTTTCGCGAATTTCGTTGTTTAAATCACTTTCAAACAGCACTTTAATATTTTCCAAACGTTGTTTGATATTATCACTCGAACCGAAAATACCCATCACGGAACGTTTGATAAGCGTAATGAAAGATAATTCGTCGCCGACTTCCATTTCTGTTTTGCGTGTAATTTTATCGTAACCCGCAAGTATGTTTTCCAAAAGCATTTTCACCTGATTGTTCGATTTGCGTTCTTGCGCATCCAGCGTGGCGCGAATATCATTCCGAAATTCGCTGTCTAAATTAGATTGCAAACGACGTTCACTCAAGCCCGAAATAATTTTTTCATTGATATTGCCGCACGTATCCACCGTATTCGCCAATTTCAAAATAGCTGCTTTGCCGCCTGTGATATTTGCTTTAATATAATCGCGGACGGTCGAAAAGCCCGAAATATCGAAACGTTCTTCTTGTTCATCCTTCGCCGAAACGGAAAAAACTATCGGTTGCACGATGCCGTATTTTTCTGCTTGCGCTATCACGCCGTTTTTATTTATTTCTAAATCTGATGGTGGCAGTAAATCTTTTTGTTGTAAAACAAAAATCACTTTGCGTTGCCAATCGGCATGAATGAATTTGAAAAAATCCCACGCCGATTGCCGATATGGATTTTTCGATTCAAAAACAAAAACAATTAAATCTGCAGAAGGAATATAGTTCTCCGTAATTTCCTGATGCTTATCAATAATCGTATTCGTACCGGGTGTATCTACGATAGAAATTTCTTTTAAAATTTCGACGGGTTGAAATATTTTTTTCAAAAACGGCGTAATTTCCACCGTTTGTTCGTGCTCGCCGTACATGATTTGCTGAATCGTATCTGTCATCGGTTGCGGTGCTACTTTGCATACCTCTTTACCCGACGATAAAAGCGCGTTCACAAAACTACTTTTACCGGATTTCACTTCACCGACAATGACAAACAAAAAGGGGTCGTGAATATGTTGACGCAAATCGTTCACCGTTTGCGCTAAATTTTGATGATTGATATCAATTGTAAGTCCGTGCAAGTCGGTAAGAATTTGTTCGACACGCGCACGATAGGATTGAGTTTTAGTACTGAGGAAAGTCATAATAAAAAAAATTAAAATTTTAACCTTGAGCTGTAATTTGCGCATTTTTCAATTTCAAAAAAAACGCAAAGCTCAATGCTCAAAACTTTGAGACTTTGTTTCTTTGCAAAGATACAATTTATTGGAAAGGAAAAACAGACAACTAAAATTCATTTATAGCCATAACTATGAAAATCCTACTTGCGTTTCAAAAGACTAATGTCTCCAAACAAGTCATATTGAAATTGATCTTTGTACATTGAGATGCAAGGTACTTCTAATTGGCTAGCAATTTTTTGAAAGGTATTTTTGTCACTCGTTAAAACCACATCAAGATTTTTTACGGATTTTGCAGAAGCGACAATTTTTAAATCATCAGACACCCATTGACGTGCATTGGCAAAATTCTTAACTTTTAACTCTTTTTCAAGATAACTGATAAGTTGATGATTCTGATCTTTTATGAGGGAGTCGTTAAGCATTCTATGACATAAATTAGCAACATCTTTTGTGTAATCCACAA
>JAYTNA010000433.1:0-2539 GCA_043748865.1 Saprospiraceae bacterium | reverse complement strand
GCTTATCATTGTTTCTACTATTTCAAAAACGAAGCCAAATTTTTTATTTTTTCAAAAAAAAATAAAAATAAAAAATTAGCCGCGTCGAGGTTTCAAAACTCGTCGCGAATTTGATTAGATGGATTTAAAAAAATAAAAAAAAACACTTTCTTAAAACCGAATACGCAATTGAATGTTAAGTGTGTAGTAAATTTGCACTTCTCTTTTTTAATGTAAAAGAATAAACAAAAATAAATGTCCGAATTATTAAAAATCACGACACTCGGCGCACTGAAAGCGAGTGGTTATACACCAAAAAGTATTAAAGATGAAATGCGCGAAAATCTCGTCGCTATCCTGAAAAAAAAAGAAACTTCTTTTGAAGGTATTCTCGGTTTTGAAAATACAGTTATTCCTGATTTGGAACGCGCAATACTCAGTCGTCATTCTATTTTATTACTGGGTTTACGTGGTCAAGCTAAAACCCGTTTAGCGCGACAAATGATTCTTCTGCTCGACGAGTACATACCTTATATATATGGTAGCGAACTTAACGACGACCCGATGCAGCCTTTAAGTATTTTCGGAAAAAATTTAATTAAAGAACGCGGTGACGATACGCCTGTTGCTTGGTTGCACAGAAACGACCGGTATGTAGAAAAATTAGCAACACCCGATGTTAGTGTTGCGGATTTAATCGGCGATGTTGACCCGATTCTTGCCGCCAATTTAAAGTTACCTTATTCCGATGAGCGCGTGATTCATTTCGGTTTGGTGCCGCGTTCTCACAGGTGTTTATTTGTCATCAACGAATTGCCGGATTTGCAGGCGCGGATTCAAGTTTCGTTGTTTAATATTTTACAAGAAGGCGATATTCAAATTAGAGGTTTCAAATTGCGTTTGCCGCTTGATGTGCAATTTATTTTTACCGCCAATCCTGAGGATTATACGAATCGAGGTTCTATTATCACGCCATTAAAAGATCGTATTCAATCGCAAATACTGACGCATTATCCGGAAGAAATTGAGATTGCGCGAAAAATTACGGAACAAGAAGCCAAACCGAGCGCCGACCAAAAAACACGCGTGACCATTCCGTCTATTTTAAAAGATTTAATTGAAGAAATTTCTTTCGAAGCTCGCGAGAGTGAATTCGTAGATCAAAAAAGTGGTGTATCTGCACGTTTAAGTATTTCTGCACTCGAAAATTTATATTCGGCAGCAGAACGTCGTGTTTTAATGAGTGGCGAAAAAAATTCGCAGGCGCGTATTACCGATTTTTGGGGAATTATTCCTGCTATCACCGGAAAAATAGAATTGGTTTATGAAGGCGAACAAGAAGGACCTTACGCCGTCGCCGTTCGTTTATTCAGTGCCTCCATCAAAACTTTATTTTTAAATTATTTTCCGAATCCGGAAGATTTGAAACGCAAAAAAGGTGACAAAGATCCTTACGGCACTGTTCGGGCATGGTTTTCGGGGAATAATTCTCTTGAACTTTTGAATAATGCCACCGACGCACAATTCAAAAAGGAATTGGATAAAATTCAAGGATTGCGCAAACTTGTAGATGATTCTGTCGAGTGCGAAGATTGGGAAAAATATACGTACATGGAATTAGCTTTGCACGGTATGGCTGAGTTTCAAATAGTCAATAAAGAAATTTTAGAACAAGGTTTTAATTTCAGCGATCTGCTGGGTGACTTGAATCTTTAGGTTATTCGTTATCAGTTATTCGTTATTTTTGTTATTTTTGTTTAATTATTTGGGTCTTATACAAATAAAATAAGTAACAATTATGATTTTAACTTCCTTTACCGATTTGGATGTTTACAAAGAGTGTCGTATTTTAAGAAAAAATGTATCTTCTCTTGTAAAAACGCATTTTCCTTCAGAAGAAAAATTTAAACTCACTGATCAGATTTTACGTTCTTCAAGAAGTGTTACGGCTTCAATTGCTGAAGGATATGGTCGTTTTCATTACCAAGAGAATATTCAATTTTGTCGAATTTCAAGAGGCTCACTTTCTGAAACTTTTGAGCATTTAATTACGGCTTTTGATGAAAAATTTATATCTGCCGAAGAACTGAAAGAATTTAAAATTCAAATTGACAAGTGTAACAAAGTACTGAACGGCTATATCAATTATTTGTATAAAGCCAAAACTGAGTAGGTTATTCGTTATCGGTTATTGGTTTATTAATCAGAAACTGATAATGAATAACAGATAACGGATAACAGATAACCAATAACGAATGAAAAAAAAAGTACTCTCTCTCATACAACCCACCGGCGATTTGCATCTTGGCAATTATTTCGGTGCGATAAAAAATTGGGTGGATTTACAAGACACGTATCAATGCACTTATGGTGTAGCAGATTATCATTCGATGACTGCACCTTACAAAGCCGTGCAACTTAGAGAGAATACTTGGAAAATGGTTTTTCAATTGCTCGCTTGTGGTGTTAAACCTGGCAACCTTTTTATTCAATCACTCATACCGGAACATACCGAATTATGTTGGATTTTGTGTTGCGTTACATCTTTCGGAGAACTTTC
>JAYTNA010000432.1:0-1159 GCA_043748865.1 Saprospiraceae bacterium | reverse complement strand
TATTAGTTCAAGTAATTTATATTTCACTCGATCCTGCGATGCGCGGGTGGATGAACGCCGCTAAATCGTACATCCGTCCGGTAGAAATTGGCGAAGTGATGCGTGCCGGCGGAGCCGGAAAAGTCGTCGCATCTGAAAATAGTAAATTCAAAATCGGCGATTATGTTACCGGCGGATTCGGTGTTCAAGAATATTTTTTAGCCGAAGAAGGCAAAGGTTTAATGAAAGTGGATATAACCGTTGCACCATTAAAAACATGGCTCGGTGCATTGGGTATGACCGGTATGACAGCCTATTTCGGTTTACTCGATGTCGGCAAACCAAAAGCCGGCGATGTGGTAGTTGTTTCCGGTGGTGCCGGCGCAGTGGGTTCATTGGTTGGACAAATTGCAAAACAGAAAGGTTGTTTCGTCGTCGGTATTGCCGGCGGCAGTGATAAAACTGCTTACATGAAAGACGAATTAGGCTTCGACGAAGTAATTGATTATCGTTTGGGCAGTGTGCGTTCTGCACTGCGTCGTTGTTGTCCGGATGGTATTGATGTGTATTTCGATAACGTCGGCGGAGAAATTTTAGATGTTTGTTTGAGTTTGTTGCGCTTGCACGCCCGCGTTGTTATTTGCGGTGCTATTTCGGCGTACAATGCGAAAGAAAACGTACCCGGACCGAAAAATTATTTGTCGCTACTTGTCAATCGTGCGCGTATGGAAGGTTTTGTGGTGTTTGATTATGCAAAACGTTACCACGAGGGTGTAAAAGATTTAGCAGAATGGCTGCACGAAGGCAAATTAAGAACAAAAGATCACGTCATCAAAGGAACTGTTGATGATTTTCACGATACACTCATGGTTTTGTTTGAAGGGGATAAAATCGGAAAACTGTCGTTGCAGATTGCCGAAGAATAGGGCGATTTTAGATGGACTATCGATAAATTAAAAATCCGCATTGAGAAATTTTCTCAATGCGGATTTTTAATTTTAAAAGCAAGAGCAATTATTTTGTTCGTCCGATAATTATTTTGTCGGATAAAATTTAAAAAACACAATAAAGATATAATTCCTTTTTTTCTTTTAATTTTGGGCTTGAAAATATTTCGTGTTCCTTAGATTTTAGAATCCGAATCATGCGTAAAACGAATGAACAGACCCTTGCCGATGTG
>JAYTNA010000431.1:0-6616 GCA_043748865.1 Saprospiraceae bacterium | reverse complement strand
TTTTGAACCGGCGTTGATTCACCCGTAAGCATACTTTCGTTCAAATAACTTTCACCTTCCGATATAATACCGTCAGCCGCAATTTTTTCTCCGGGTTTTATTAAAATCAAATCTCCTTCTTTCAATGTATCTGTTCTTACATCATGTACCATATTCGGCATAATCATGTGGGCTTCTGAAGGCATTAGTTGAACTAACAATTCCAACTCTCTGGATGCACCGGCAACGGATTTCATTTCTATCCAATGCCCCAGAAGCATAATTAGAATTAAAGTGGCGAGTTCCCAAAAAAAATCCATGCCTTGCAAACCAAAAACAATTGCTACACTATAAATATAAGCAACGGTGATGGCAAAACCAATCAAAAACATCATACCAATGTTTTTAGCTCTCACTTCATCTACCAGTCCTTTTAAAAAAGGCATACCCCCGTAAAAAAAAACGATGCTCGATAAAGCAAAAACGATGTATTGAGATGCCGGAAACTGCCAATTAACGCCCATAAACTGTTGTATCATCGGTGAGAGCAACATAATCGGAACGGTCAAAGCCAGCACCACATAAAAGCGTTTTTGGAAATCGGCAATCATGCCCGTGTGATTGTGTTTGCCGTGCGCCTTATCGTCGGCAGAAACAATAGGTTCTAAAGTCATTCCGCATAACGGACACTTACCCGGTGCATCTCGAATGATGTGCGGGTGCATCGGACAAGTATATTTTTGAATAGAATCTTGTGCTTGAACAGAATCTTTTTTTTGAACAGAATCTTGTTCTTGAAGAGTATCTTTTTCTTGAACAGAATGTTGGTGTTCCATTTTCTTTAAATTTGCGGATATTTAAGATTAAGTGATTCAAGGTGCGCCGTTAAAACTTTAGCTACCGCATAATTTCGGTACCACCGTTCATCTGAAGGTATGATATGCCATGTATGTTTACTGCAATTATTAATAATCATCTGATAGGCTTCTTGGTAATCTTTCCATTGATTTAATGCGATATCATCTTCCTTTGCATATTTCCATCGCTTGTGCGGCAGCGTCAAACGTTCTTGAATCCTTTGCGCTTGTGTTTCTTTTGACAGATGCAAAAAAAATTTTAGCACATGAATATTACTCAATTTAAGATGCTCTTCCAGACAATTAATGAGTTCGCATCTATGGTCAATAATTTTTTTTGAAAGCGTATTGTTTATCAGCGGTACAAGAATATCTTCATAATAAGAGCGATTGAAAACTTCTATCATGCCTTTAGCAGGAAAATGCGGATATACACGCCACAGAAAATCATGATTCAGTTCTTCTTCAGTCGGTTTCTTAAAAGATTTTACTTGTACACCCATCGGGTTCATACTTGTCATGACATGGCGAATAGTGCTGTCTTTCCCCGATGTATCAACACCTTGAAATATAATGAGCAATGCAAAACGATTATCGGCATAAAAAACATTTTGAAGTTCAAAAAGCTTTTTATGAAAAACGGTAAGTTCTTTTTTGCATTTCTCTTTTGAAAATGCTTCCGGTGGCATTGTTGAAAAATGATTTAGTTTAGCCATAAATAATTTATTTAGCTGCTAATCGGATGCTTTATTCTTTTTTCAACACCATCTGTATTTATGTCTGCCCTTTTCGCAATTTCTTTTGAGTTCGGTTGGCTTACAATTTTTATTATGTCTGCCTTTTTCATAATTTTTTTTATGGATTTATGAATAGCATTTTCCGTTTTATTTTTCAATTCAACTTTGCTTGACACTAATACTTTTTCAATGGCGACATAAAGTATTTGCTCAAGTTTTTTGCGCGCCTCTTTTTTCATGATTTTTAAATTTTTATGATTTATGATTTATTTTTCTGCTCACTACTTCAACAAAGTTTTAGTAATTTTAGGATAAGTTTTTAATATAAATTTTACCTACAAAAAATACTTTGTGCCTTTGTGGTTAAATTATTTTTTGATTTTTTTTACCTCAAACAAAAAAAAAATTATTTGCCTGTTAGTTGGCTTTTTAATCTTGATAAATTGCTAGTTACTTTCAATAATTATTTTTTTCTGTTGATATTCTTCATTATTGATTTCACCGGAAGCTAACCGATGCTTTAAAACATCGAGCGGCGATATTTTTTTCATGCGCCGACCGGGAATATCATAGGGCGTTGCGAATATCCAAATAAGTAGGCTTAACCAAACAAACCACCATACTATATGCATACCTGCATAACCGTAGCCATAGCCATTGTACATCATAATTTTTGATTTTTAATTGTTAGTTATTAAGCAACCATTTCCTTGATTGTATAATGTCCTGACTTATTGAGTTGCGCTTGCAATTCTTCTAAATCAATATTTTTAGACATTGTAATCGTTACACTTTGCGGATTCAATTTAACATCAGCACTTTCGACATCCGGTAGTTTTAGCAAAGCGTTCTTTACGCTATTAACGCAACCACCACAACCCATCCCCGATAATTCATAATTTTTTTTCATTTTGATATTTTTTAAAAAGTTTTAAAATCAATATTTTGCGCTGTACAAATTTAGATAGATTCAAACAAAAAATTGTTACAGAATTAAATTGATTAATTGCATGATTCACACATTGATTGTTTTTTTGTCATTAAGTATAATCATTTCAATGATGCTTGTAGAAACCTACGCCCTGTATATCGTTCCATACGGTAGTTTTGTGGCAGGAGTAGCATTGATTGACAAGTGCATTCTCTTGACCTGCAATTTTTTTAGATATCATTGAAAAGTGCATCATGTAATGACTGGGTGGGGCTTTGTGACATTCAGCGCAAGCAATAGAACGCACTGACGGATGCTGAAACGCCTGAATTGTCCATTTGTTCGTGGCGTGACAAGAAGCGCAATTTTGCCCAAAAAAGCCGACGTGTTTGTCTTTTGTACTATGGCAATTAGCACAATTAAGCGTTGATTCAAGTACCGAAACTCGAGGATAATCAGCAGGATTATTCGGCTTATTTGGCATATCTGTTTCTCTATTTATCAATTTTGTACCGATTCGTGCTAAAGTTTCGTGGTTCATAACGCGCAAGTTCGCATCCGCGCCTTGATGCTCAATATGACAGGAAGAACAGTTGCCGATATTTGCATGAAAAGCGGTCGGTTGTCGTCCAAGTAACGCTTTATTATCTGCATGGCAACTGATACATTTTGCGTCATCTATACCTTTAACAGCAGTATGACAAGAAGCACAATTTGTTGCAAGCTGTGCATGAGCCGTTGACAATTTACCCGGACTTATCCGGCTTTGCAAACTAACGCTTCTGTTTATTGAATTATTGGAAATGTCGAAACTGCTCAATATCCAAATAGTACCGGCGACTATAATTATGATGTAATATTTTACCATGATAGTATTTTAGACTCAATTGAACCATCTGATTCCGAAATAAATTGCTGACCAAACATGAATAATGAGCAAAAGATAAAAAGTGCAAGAGGTTAAAATATGGACTTTGAGCCAATCCGCCGTCCGCCGTTTTAATAGTTCATGCGTCTTTATCGAGTATTCTATGTCAGCAATAGATTCGGCAAGACGCACGGCACGGATAGAAAGCGGTGTATTCGCACCAACCAAAGACGTTTCCATGCCTATAAAACTGTTTAAGGCACGACGCACGGCATTATGGGAAGCGGCATAAATAACTTCGGCGTTAGGTTTTTGTCCTGCCTCACCAATTATTTGATTGTATTGGGTTGCCATGAGGTTCAGCGTATCTTGTTTTTCACGCAATTCTTTTGAAGAATAACTAAGAAAATATCTGCCTACAAAGCCACTCAAAACCGTGAGCATCATCATTGCTACCAACCAAATACCCAAAGTGCTTTCAAACCTGTGTCCTGTGTGCAGGACTGCTAAGATAGAGCCTACGATACTCGTATAAACATGCCAGTTGAGCATTGTGCCGAGCGATATGCGCTTGGTTATCCAACTTTTAAAAAAACCTATTCGCTTCGTAGCCGAGTACAGAAGTGGCGGCAAAATCATCAGCAACGCAGCAGAAACTCCGAGTATTCCGCCCGTTAAGCTTCCCGGAAATCGTGGTGAGCGGTGAATAAGGAAACCTAACCACAGAATGATCTGAAGAATAAGTAATCCGCCAATAATTGTTCGTTCGTTTTTCATAACATTTATGCGTCAACTGAGATTGGTTCAGTCGCTTTTGCTTGACATGCTAAAATAATATTTTGCTTCTTGTCTTCTTCGGTTAAAGCATCTTGTACAGCCATCGTTACCTTCCCCGAAATTAGGTTTGTTTTACAAATGCCACACGTCCCGACACGACACGAGTAATCTATATTTACACCGACCTCTTCCGAGGCTTCCAACACCGATTTGTCGGGGGTCACAACTGCAGTTTTATTGGATTTAGTGAAAGTAACAACAGCAGCTCCTGCGGTAACTTCGGACGTGGCCGGAGCAGACTGTTTTCCTGCTTCTTCAAGTGGTGCAACGGGTGTGTCATTTGGTATCAACTGACTGCCAAATAGTTCGAGTCGAATGTTCTCTTTCGGCACTTTTAGTTCAATGAGCATCTGTTTTACTGCATCATTCAGCGAGGTTGGTCCGCAAATATGAATGCGTCGAGATGCGATATCCGGCACGTGTTCGGTAATGATTTCTTTTGTAATGTGTCCTTTGAGGTAGCCTTCTTTGAGTTTACCCTCTTGCTTGCTAAGCACTATAAAAACGTGCAAATTCGGGTAGCGTTTTTGTAAATACTCGATTTCTTCTCGAAAAATGATGCTGGTTTCATTCTTACAGGCATAGAAAAAATAAATGTCTCCTTTCCAGGAACGGTCAGTCAGATATCGAATAACACTCATTAAAGGCGTTACGCCTACGCCGCCCGCAATAAGCACCAAACTCGTAGCTTCCGATTCAGTAAATGTAAATTTACCCGAAGGTCCGGTGAGTTGTATCAATTCGCCTTCATGAAACATGGTGTCCATATAGTGCGAAACAGTACCTTGTTCTTCGTGCTTTACGGTGATTTCGCAATAGTCCCGATGCGTTGGTGACGATGCGATGGTATATGAACGCTTGATAGGAACGCCTTTCGGCACTACCGTAACTGTCACGAATTGTCCGGGCAGATAATTAAACGGCATTTTCCCGCCCTTCGGGTCTGTCAATCGAAAGGTTTTAACCTGCGGCGTTTCATCGAAAATTGCGGCGACGAGCATAGTACCTGTCCACGCATTTGATTTAGAGGGAGCAATTTCAGGATTGATACCGGCAGATAGGGCAGTACCGATTGGTACAGGCGTACCCGATTTGGTGACAGCTAATGGCGTTGAACTACCCGGAGGCGGCGTGTTTTCTGCAACATTTCCCGCCAACTTCGCTACGAGTGCATCGGCGCGTTTCATCTTGTGGAAATACATCCAAACCATTAGTGCAGCGAATACGCCAAACGTCAGCATTGTAATGTAGTGAAACCACGACAACCCAAAAAAACCGTGCGACTGTTTATCTGCCGGTGGCGTAATGTTCATTTCACGATTGAACCATTGCAAAGCTATTAGGCGCGCGTCTTTGTTTTCGGATAATGCCTGTCGTCCATCAAGCCCACTTTCTAATAAAATTCGACCGCGCCTGATTTGTTCGGTACCTTCCTGCATCGCCATATTATCATGGTTACGAGTAGCACCGTTCAGTAAACTCATGCCCATGTTGACTAAAGCATTGCCTTCAACCACCTGTGCATCGGCTAACTGTTTTATTTTCTCACGCTTTTCGGGCGAAATATAAGGCAACTCCATTAAAGAAGGATAAAGTTCTTTTTGAGGAGCCTTACCCATTTCGTTCATCATCTCGCCCATTCCGTTCATCATTCCACCCGACTTTTCACCGCCCATTCCTGCACCCATTCCGCCGAACTTGATGCCGCTCGAATCCTTCGCGTTCATATTTGGTGTCATTGCACCGGAAGGATCGGGCGCAGACATGGTTTGTGGCTGTGGATGATGCTTGGCATGCTCGTCCGGGGTTTGAGCCATGGCAAAAGATGTCATCGCAACGGATATTACCACCGAAAAAAAGAAGGAAGCTATATTGCGAAAACACTTCATGATTAAGAATTTTACTCGTTTTATCAAAGAAAATACAAGCAGAATTACATATCACCGCCCATTGCGGGGTCTTTTTTCATCGGGTCTTTGTTTTTTTTCATTTTGTCATTCTTCATTTTGTCCGCACCCATATCCATCATATTCATGCCTTTATCCATCATATCCATGCCCATGCCCATACCTTTATTCATCATACCCATACCCATGCCCATACCTTTATCCATACTACTCTTATCCATCGGGGTATTGTCTGCTTTATCCTTATTCATCTTATCCATGCCCATTCCTTTATCCATACTACTCTTATCCATCGAGGGCTTGTCTGCTTTGTCATTATTCATCTTATCCATGCCCATTCCTTTATCCATTTTACTCTTATCCATCGAGGGCTTGTCTGCTTTGTCCTTATTCATTTTATTCATGCCCGTCCCTTTATCCATTTTACTTTTATCCATCGAAGGATTGTTTACTTTGTCGTTATTCATTTTATTCATGCCTTTATCCGAACTCGCATTCAT
>JAYTNA010000430.1:0-1193 GCA_043748865.1 Saprospiraceae bacterium | reverse complement strand
TGCCGAATAAAAATGCGGATTTGTTTTTTGAAGAAATTCGTTACAACAACCCGTACAATTCAATGGGTGTAGCCGGACAATTGAACGGCAACATCTCAGCTGTGTCGTGGCAAGTGCAAGGCAGAGACAAACAGGCTTACGGTTATCGTTACGACGATTTGGACAGATTGACTCAGGCTGATTATTACGATATACAAGATCCGAGTTCGGCATCGGTTTGGAGTACGTTCTCCGCCGACAATAAATTTCAAGAAAAACAGACTTACGACGTGCGCGGCAATATCACGAGTTTGCAACGCAGAGGTTTGATTTCGGGTTCGATGACCGTGAACGGACAAGCGGCGGGTACTTTCGGTGCTATTGACGATTTGACTTACACTTACGACCCGAACAACTTAAACCGGTTGATAACGATAACGGATGCGGCGAGTACAAGCGTCGGTTTTGTAACACCGACCGGAACGGGCATAACAAATGCTTACGACTACGACGACAACGGCAATTTAAAAAAAGATTTAAACAAAGGCATTACCAATATACTGTACAATTACATAAATTTGCCGACGGTGATAACGTTCACTAACGGAAATCAATTGCTGTTTACTTACGACGCGGCGGGTACGAAATTGATAAAAGCGAAGAATACAATTTATCCGGGTATCGGTTCAGTCATTAACAACGACAGGTATTATGTGGGCGGTGTTGAATACGCCAACACGCCGGGCGGAACGGTGGCACATCCGGAAACGGCGTTGATTGACATCATACCGAACGCGGAAGGTTTTGCCAAACGCGAAACAAGCGGCAGTTACAGCGACAATTTTATTTTGCGAGATCATCTAGGCAACACGCGAGTTGTATTTAAAGATGCCAACAATGACGGTGTAATTGATGCTACCGATATTGTACAAGTAAACGCCTACTACCCGTTCGGTCTCAATCACGGTGCGAATATAAACGGTGCCGCCGGTGCATTTAAATACCAATACAATGGCAAAGAACTGAACGAAGATTTCGGTTTAAATTGGAACGATTACGGTGCAAGGTTTTATGATCCGGCGATCGGGAGGTGGCACGCTACTGATCCTTTGGCGGAAATGAATACTTCATGGTCTCCCTACGTTTATGTTAGAAATAATCCGGTAGGTTTGATTGATCCGGATGGAATGAAGGAAGGTGATCCTATTGATGGA
>JAYTNA010000429.1:0-2047 GCA_043748865.1 Saprospiraceae bacterium | reverse complement strand
GTCAGAGCGGTGGCGCAGGTGGCAATGCCGGTTTTAATGCCGATCCGGCTACTAATTTAGCTACGAGTGCCGGCGGCGGCGGTTTCTGTGGTGGCGGTAGTAGCCACTTCGGCGGCGGCGGCGGCGGCGGTTATAACGGCGGCAACGGCGGTAATGACTTAAGCGGCTTCGGCGGCGGTTTTAATAGTGATGGTGGTGGGGGTACTTCATACAACACCGGAACTCACCAAAGCAATACAGCCGGCGCCAATTTTGGGCCCGGTGTTGTGCTAATTGAAATAATTCCTCACATACCGGCAACAGTAACGCAGCAACCAAATTGCAGCAATCCGACACAGAACAATATTTCAATAGATTTAACCGGCGATTATAACGGTAATACAACCGGTTTAGAATATGCTATTGTTACGGGAAATACTTTTACAGGTACACAATTTGCTCCTTTTAATGCCGACCCTTTAACTGTAAACGGCGTTGCAACCGGTACAAATACCGTGCGTATTCGATTAGTAGCCAATCAGACTGTTTACTCAGATTATACTTTCTCGGTTGCACCTTACAAAGCGGGTATTCATATTCCGGATGCCATTTTCGCTGCGAAACTTCATGCGGATTATAATGATGTGATTGATGCTTGCGATAATTTACTGCCGGCAGCAGCGAGTCTGACATCTTTATATGTATTAGGTTTTCAATCCAATAACAAAATTTCTGATTTGACAGGTTTAGAAGGTTTTACGGGCTTAACTACTTTGGATTGCTCCTCTAATCAACTCCGGTCTTTACCGACATTGCCGACAGGTTTAACGCAATTGATTTGCAACAATAACAATATTACTTGCTTACCGAGTTTACCGACTTCGTTGAAACTAATATTCATTGATGCCGATAAAATTCTGTGTTTACCTAATGCGATAAGCGGTAAAGTAATAGATGCCTTCGTAGGTCAACCAATTACTCTACCAGTTTGTTCAAGTTTTGACATACTGGGGGTAAGTACATCGATACCTGATTGCACAACGCCCACCGGCACAATAACAATTGTGGCACCTACAGGTCCGGGATTCACATACAGTATTGATGACGGTACTGCCGGAACCGCTACAAGTTTTACGGGTCTTGCTTTCGGTTCAAAGCATAAGATAACAGCTTTTTCGGGATGTCCGTCAATTTCAGCCACAAACTTAATTGTGCCTCGACCACCTACACCACCTTCAGCACCGACCGTTATTGCCAACGCAGTGAATTGCGGCGATGCAAACGGCACACTAACCGTAACAAATCCGACAACCGGTTTTACTTATAGTTTCGATAACGGAAATTTTCAAATATCGCCCACTTCACCGGCTTTTGCAACAGGTTCATCGCATCAAGTTGTTGTGAAAAGTAATGTCAACAAGTGTGTTTCATCGGCAGCAACCGCAACAATTTCGAGTGCATTGAATGTGCCGGCTGCACCGCAATTTACAGTTACGCCGCCGACTTGTGCCACTCTGACAGGAACAATTACAATTAATTCTCCTTCAACCGGCGTAACATACAGTTTCGATGACGGCATGACTTATCAAACGGATAATTTCAAAAGCGACTTGAGTACCGGCGTTTACGCGCTTTATGTAAAAGATGTAAACAGTGGTTGTACATCGGCTAAAAGCACCGCCACTATTTCGGCACCGAATGTTGCGGCGCCGACTTTTTCCACTTTGCCGAGTCCGACAATTATTAATTGTTCGGCAACACCCGCGTTTACAACACCTACGGCACAAGATTTTTACGGTGCGCCGTTGACTCCGACTTCAACGGACAAAACGACTGCCGGCAATTGTGCGGGCAATTATTCCGTCACACGCACATGGTCAGCAACGGACGGTTGCAGAAAAACTTCCACGGCAAGTCAAACAATAACCGTGATTGATAATTCTAAACCGGTAATCGCTCCGCTTCCGGCTGAAAGTTCGATTGATTGTCCTTTCTCACCCGTTTTCGCTCAAGCAACTGCGACGGATGTTTGCGGCAGTGCGAATTTAATTTTCAAAGACGTAACGAC
>JAYTNA010000428.1:0-4638 GCA_043748865.1 Saprospiraceae bacterium | reverse complement strand
AATTGCGGGACCGACAAGTGGTTCATGTATCGGTTATGGTACAAGTACCGTAACTTACAAAGCAACAGATAAAAAAGGGAATATGGCTACTTGTTCGTTTACGATTATAGTCACGCCACCTGTTTGTAATCCTACTTTCGATCCTAGCAAGTGCTACAAGATTGTTCCGCGTAACAATAGATATATGTGTTTGGGTTTTGACGATTATAATCAAAATTGGAATGGTGCTCAAGTAGGCGCATATTATTACAATGGATACTGTTGTCAACAATGGAAATATGAATCATTAGGTAATGGCAGTTGCCGTTGGAGAAATGCTTATTTCAATAAGTATCTTGGTGCACAAAGACAAAACTGGTATGGTTGGACTTGGGATAATGATAGAGTTTGTCAGTACGATAATAACTATAACGTAGAACGAGATTGGACAATTATTTGTAATGCTGACGGTTCTTATTCTTTCAAACACAACGCAAGTACTTTGATGTGTAGTTTTGGTTATTACAACAACTGTTCATTAAGCACTTACAACCAAGAGTTTGATATAGTTGAAGTACCTTGCGGATGCGGTCAATACGCTCAAACTGCTCAAGTATTTGTATCTGATGCGCAAGCAGAAGCTAATCGCGTTCGTGTTGATTTTGCTACAAACAGGGGTGCTGAAACCGATTATTTCAATGTTAAAAAATTGAATAATACTACAGGTGCTTTTGAAACTTTAGAAATTATCAATAACAAAATTTCCGATAATTCTTTACAAGCACATTCAGCGTATGACAATGCACCGAATGAAGGCGACAATTATTATCAAGTAGAAATTGCTTTAAATAATGGTTCTAAAACGCTTTCTGAAATACAAAAAGTAAACTTCACTTCAATTAAAGGTTTAGTATTGTTCCCGAATCCGGCGAGTGATTTTATTGATGTGAATTTGAAAGATTACAAAGGCAAAGATGTCACGATCTATCTTTATAATCAAATTGGTGTGGCTCAAATAGTGCGTCAAGTTCAAAACGCCGGTGCAACTTTGCAACATATTGAATTGAACGATTTAAGTCAAGGTCAATATTTATTGCGTGTTGAAGCAAAAGGTTTAAGAGATGCAGTTAAATCTGTGATTATTCAAAAATGACAATAGTTGTTTGGTTGTTAATTATTCAAAAGTATCTCATGCAATTGACAATCAACAAGTAACAATTAATAAAAGCCTCGTCGATTAAACTCGGTCGAGGCTTTATTTTGTAATAAGTATGCGACAAGAATTAATTAAAAGTATTCTGAGAATTTAATATTTAGCTCACTACCTACACTATTTAATGGTGTTTTGGTAGCACAGCATAATTCGTCAAAAGAATTATAGTCTTCGGGCTTCAACCATCGCGCTTTTAATTCTTTCCAAAGACGTTCAATTATATTCAAGTGTGACGAATAAGGGGGTAAATAGAAAATATATAAACCTCTTTTTTGCCAATATATTAGTGACAGGTTTTATAACTATCTTCCAATTCCTTGCGCTGTATCTCGGTTAATGTTGTCAGAAGTATCCCGCCCATAAAAATAAATTCAGCTGCAAAATTAAAAAATAATTGCAAATAGTTTTTGTCACTTACTTAATATACAAAGAAAAAAAATTTTAGATGCAAATTTGAAATGCAATTTCTTACGAAATCAAATCAGTACTTACCTCTGTTTCGCAAATAATCTAAAAATGATTTTGAATTAGAATTTGGAAATATGTCAATTGCAACAGCCGGAGCCTGAACAACTGTAAACGGCACGGTAACGCGTGGATACAATAACATTAGAAACAGCAAGAGTGGGGTTAGTTTCGCCTGCTATATTTATCCATGAAGTACCGTTATTAATGCTTTTTTGCCATTGGGTTGTACACGTACCTGTGCCACCCGCAGGTGTTGAGGTAAGCGAAATGCTTTCGCCTGTACAAATATTTGAACTTGTAGCAACGATAGATATTGAAGGGATAGGAACAACCGATACAAGGGCTGAATTAGATGTTACGGTGCAATTACAACCTGTTTGCATTACTAATACTTGAAAATAGGTATTAGCCGTCAAGATAGTTGTTGTATAATTTGCTGTATTTGCTCCATTGATATTGCTCCAAGTGCTATTGTCAGGACTTGATTGCCATTGATAAGTTGTTGTGCCTGCGCCACCCGATACCGTTACGCTCAAATTAGCACTGCCTCCGGTACAAACCGCAGTTGCATCGGTCATAACACTGCTCACAATCGGCGGCGGCGGCGTAATTGTTATTGTTACCGTTTCAAAACCTAAACGTGTACCGCAATAGTCTTTGACGAGGCAAGTAATGTTGCAAGTTGTTGCAACATTAACGACCGTCGGCGTGAAAGTCGTTGAAGATACCGTTGAATTAGAAAAAGTACCCGCACAAGAACTTGACCAATTATAGGTGTAGCCGCCCGCACCGCCCGTCGAGGTGACTGCTACCGTGTAACTTGTTCCAGTTGACATCACTTTTGGAATGAAAGATGTAACATGAATTGCTTTTGTTTCCGCCGCCCATAAACTAAAATTAAAAAAAGAGCGTTCCGCTGCAACATTAGCAATAGCGGCGGAATTGCCGATGTTATGTCCGCCCGTAAATAAGACACGTCCGCGTGTACTGTCCCCTCTGCCAACACCAAAAGCCAAAACAGCTGCTTCACCCGGCGACAATGCTGGAACATTTGATTGTGTCGGGTCATAAACCGCAATCGAAGTCGTAGGTCGCCAACCGTTACTGCGTGGTAAATATATTTGTTCGGAGCCATTCGTTGTCGCAGCATCTAATGACCCCATGAATTGCATAACAGGATGCCCGCTAAACCTATACAAATAAGGCAGTGTCCCATTATTGTGGCTGCCATAAGGCACAGCACTTTCAGTTCCTGATATGGGGTCATTCATCAAAAAACTCATGCGTTCTACAGGATTAGACGAATTGTAGAGATTTTCCAAAACACTCACCGCATGGCAACCTGCCCAAATCGCTCCGTCACATCCACCTGCACTGGAGTTCGCATTCCAATAGAATAGGTTTTGATGCGTTGCCCAAGTCGGGTCGGCATGGGGCATGACATATAAATCATGGCAACAAGTAAGTTGATCCGGTCCAATAAATCTATAGGAAGTCGCCGGTATATTGGCATGAATTAAAAACTGTTCGGCAATCTTACCATTCTGAGCATCTAATATCCACTTAGTAAAATAGGTAATTGTGGTATAAATGGGCACTGTAACAGGTGAAGTTGTAGTAACAACAACTACGCCTTGCGACATCCATGAATTGAAGACTGAGTCTATTGTCTTTGTTCGATAATTAGCGGTGATGATGAATGGACCGCCTTTGAAATCTTGATTGTTATATATGAAATCAATACCGTCTTTTACTTTGTTGGGATCAATGCTCCATTTGATAGGGATTTGATAGTCTTTTACCAAGGTATGAATAAGCCCATAAGGCTTTAATCCCGTCGAATAGGTTTGCGGAAAAACGCCCATGTCAATAATATATGAACCGGTTGGTATGACTTCATTGCCCGCTGTAAGAGACTTAATTCCTATTATTTGTAACAGAGAGATAACTGTAATAATAGCGTAATACTTCATTTTTAAAAGAATAAGTGGAATATAAGTATTAAACGTACAAATTTTAAGCCAAATGTAAAGGTATACAACCAAGAAATAAAAAATTACTATCAAGACATAAAAAATTATCAGTCGTTACATACTTTTATCTCCGCAATATATATATTAAAGTTACCGCGTTTGGGAGTTGTGCAACGTTCCTATAAATCCTACCTTTGTATTATTAAAGTAACACAATTTTTATTATTCAAATTTTCAATTAAAACGTATTATGACAAACTTAACAAGCCTTATGGCTAATCTTTCAGAACTTAAAATGGATGTTTTATCTACTAATCAGATGTCGAACCTTAAAGGCGGATGCGGTTCTTCTTACGGTGGAGGCAAATCCCACAAAAACAAAAGCGGTAGAAACAAAAGCGGTAGAAACAAAAGTGGCCACGGTGGCGGTTATGGCGGTGGATACGGTGGTGGTTGCGGTTGCGGTTGTGGTTGCGGAGGCAGTACACCTTTTATCGGTTAATCATTAGATTAAATCGAAATTTTCACAAAAAAAATTTAATCTCTCTACTTTGAAATAGAAGTAGGGAGATTTTTTATTTAAAGTGTGTTTTTGAGGCTTAAGAACTCAAGGACGCGCTTTTTTTTATACACAATTGATATGTGCTGTTATTGAATCGGTCTTATGGCATATATTTTGTCTCTAATTTTTTATATATAAAATCTACTTTTATTTAGTAGCTAATTGATCGTTCTCAAATTTAGATTTGAATTTTTTTTAAAGATCATTAACTAACTCTGTTTGACACTTTAAATTTCAAACGATTTACGAGTGTGTCCTCAATTCGCAATCAAATAGTCTTTTCGAATTTTTTCTCTAGCGATAATCTTTTAATATTGAATTGTGTAGATGCTAAAATAAAATTAATAACCATTTAATTATTAACGTTCCATAAACTCTAAAAATATAATTTGTTGGTATTAGACCACTAATAAAAATTTAATTAGTTCTCATGCATAAGTTTT
>JAYTNA010000427.1:0-3184 GCA_043748865.1 Saprospiraceae bacterium | reverse complement strand
TTTGCGATAAACTTTGTATCCTTTTTGTTAAAAATTAATACAAGGGACAGAAAGTTTATCGCAAAGTTCACAAAGCGTGATTAATTTCTAGGGTTTTTGAATCCATTGAATAGTAATGATTTATTGTTGATTATTTTATGTCTCAAATATATTTTATTGAATTTGCTACGCCCGAATACGATGAAATGGTGCGTTTGCGCTATGATGTTTTACGCGCACCACTCGGACTGAGTTTCACGCCGGAACAACTGGAAAAAGAGTACAGCGATACTTTAATCGGTGCTTATGATAATCGAAACGTTTTATCGGGTTGTCTCATACTTACGCATTTGAACGAAGATGTTTTGAAAATGCGACAAGTGGCGGTAGCTTTTGATAATCAAGGACAAGGTGTAGGCAAAGAATTGGTAATTGCTTCAGAAAATTATGCGCGCGCTAAGAACTTTAAAAAAATGGAATTAAATGCACGAGATATGGCTATTCCGTTTTATCTAAAATTGGGTTACGAAATAATCGGCGATGAGTTTGAAGAAGTGGGAATTAAACACCGGAAAATGATAAAAAATTTATATAATGGACTTACTGATGTTTAACTTACTGACGATGGACTTACTTTTCTATTGTCAGTAAGTCAACTATCAGTAAGTCCATTAAATTTTCAATTTGCTAGACAGTGCCTCGTGAGATATTTCCTGTACTTCGCCCGGCTGTAAATCATGTATTTTTAAATCGGAAATACCGACGCGAATCAAGCGCAAACACGGATGACCGATACCGGCGCACATTTTGCGCACTTGCCTGTTTTTTCCTTCCGATAATTTTATTTCTATCCAAGACATTTGATTGCGTCCGCTCGGACGCGCCGCCGGTGTACGTTGCCAAAGTTTTTTTGGTGCGAAATAATCATCAATATTGCCGACATTTCGCGCTTTTGCCGGTAATGTATAATGCGTTTTTTGTTTTTCTAATTTTATTTCTAACCCATTGCGCAGTTTTTCTAAACTTTCTTCCGTAGCAATTCCTTCAACTTGCGCCAAATAAGTGCGCTCATGTTGAAAGCGTGGGTCAAGTAAAGTGTGCGTAAGTTTTCTGTCGTTGGTTAAAAGCAAAAGCCCTTCACTATCCAAATCGAGTCGTCCAACGGGATATACATCTTTATCGAAACTAAAATTTAAATCCGCTAATGTGATTTGCCCCGCCACTTCTTGTGTGAATTGGCAAATCATATTGTAGGGTTTGTTGGTGATAAAATAGGTCATTTTTTTAGGTGTGGGTATTAGGTATTGTGTGTTTAGAGTAAATTATTAAATACAAGTTACAAATCACACCGCTTCTTCAATACCTAATACCCAATACTTAATACCTCATTCATTAACGCTACCATCTCTGTAATTCAACGCGGGTTTTCTGTCGCCGAGTAAGGCTTTATAATTAAAATTATCCCCGCGTACTTTTTTAAATTCGGTGGTTGCAGCTTCAATGGTTTGCGGTGAAGTAAACAAATCCAGACCGGTGGCAGCTAAAGTTTTGGCGGCGGTCATCATACCTTTCACACCCATATCCGTTCCACCACACGCGACGGCTTGCCAAGAATGTGCCGGCACACCCGGACTCCAAGTTGCAGTGCCGAGTCCCACAGTCGGAACAGCCCACGAAATATCGCCGACATCGGTTGAACCACCCATACCATCGAGTTTACTGCGATCAACAAATGGCTCAATTTTTTCGTTGTCGTTGTAATCAATCGTCATACCCGTAAAAGTTGCGCCGATTTTTTTACTGAATTCTTGTTCGGCAGCCGTATATTTTACACCACCCACTTTTGTCAAATTGTCGTACATCACTTTCGCTAAAGTCACGTTCGGTAAAAGATTGTAGGTGCCGCCGATGATTTCGTAATCCACAGTTGTTTCCGTTCCCATTGCCGCACCTTTCGCACATTTCACTACGCGCTCAAAAATTTCTTGCGTCATTTTCGGTTTCGGATGACGCACGTAATAATAAACTTCCGCAAAATCCGGTACAACATTCGGTGCTTTTCCGCCGTCGGTAATCACATAATGAATTCGCGTTTCCGAAGGAATGTGTTCGCGCATCATGTTTACCATATAATCCATAGATTCAACACCATCTAATGCAGAACGTCCGCGTTCCGGCGCACCTGATGCGTGTGCAGAAAGTCCGTGAAAACGAAACTTCGCCGATACATTTGCCAACGACGAACTTGGATTCGCACCATTTTTACTGCTCGGATGCCAATGCAAAACCACATCAACACCTTCAAATAATCCGGCGCGTACCATATATACTTTTCCGGACCCGCCTTCTTCTGCGGGTGCGCCGTAAAGTTTTATCGTTCCTTTCAAATTATTTTTTATCAATTGATTTTTCAATTCAATCGCCGCCGCCGTTGATGCCGTTCCGAACAAATGATGTCCGCAGCCATGACCCGCAGATGTTTTTCCTTCGCGTACTTTTTTTTCCGGTTTCGCTAATTGCGATAAACCCGGCAGCGCGTCAAACTCCGCTAAAATTCCGATAACCGGTTTTCCGGAACCGAAAGTTGCGACGAAAGCTGTCGGCATATCCGCAACACCGGCTTGTACCGAGAAACCGTTATCGATCAAAGTTTTTTGCAAGAGTGCCGAACTTTTCACTTCTTTGTAACCAACTTCGGCATAATCCCAAATCGTAAGCGCGATTTTTTTGTACTCGTCATAACGCGCATCAATATTTTTGAACGCTTCTTGTTTCATACTTTCCGTTTTTTGCGCGAAAGTGTTCGCTACAAAAAATAAAAATAGCAACGCCGGTAGAGCTAATTTTTTATTCATAATTTAAGTTTGATAAATTTTGTTGTAAAAGTAAGTTGAAAAATTGTTATTTTAGAATTCAAGAATAATAGGACCTTAAAATCATAAATAATAAAATTACGGGTAAAACCAATAATATTGAATAGAGTATTTCTGCCGGCAGTTTAGCTTTTTCTTTTCTGAAAAGTATTAGGGAAATGAAGAGTGAATAGATATTGTACAAAAGTAAAACGAACATACAAAATATTAATCTTAGCCAAAAAACATCAATTTCTTCATAGAGTGATGTAGTAAAAAAATAAATGATTATTCCGATATTTATCGTCGCTAAAGCGTATTTTCTGATTAAATTCATCTATAAAATAAAATCA
>JAYTNA010000426.1:0-3014 GCA_043748865.1 Saprospiraceae bacterium | reverse complement strand
AATTATATCGTACAAAACCATTTATGGTGGCTCGAAGAAACCGGCGTTGACGCTTTTCGTATTGACACCTATTTATACAACGACCGTGCGTTCATGTCGCGGTGGGCAAAACGTTTGCGCACCGAATTTCCGAAATTTTTTCTGTTCGGGGAAGCATTTGTACATAATATCATTAATCAAGCGCACGTCACTGAAAACGTTTCTTTACCCGTAAAATTCAACAGCCATATGCAAGGCGTTACCGATTTTATGTTGTACGACGGCATCACCGAAGCTCTGACGAAACAACAAAGTTGGGAGGGCGGTGTACCAAAATTATTTCAAAGTTTGTCGAACGATTTTATTTACGCGAATCCAAACAACAACGTTATTTTTTTTGATAATCATGATGTGTCGCGTTTTTATAGTATAATAGAAGAAAATACGGAAAAATATAAATCAGCTATCGCGTGGTTGCTGACCGAGCGCGGAATTCCGCAATGGTATTATGGTGCCGAATTAGGTTTTACCGGCTACTCGAATCCGGACGGTAAAGTGCGTCAAGATATGCCCGGCGGTTGGCGCGAAGATGCGCGTTCCGTTTTCAAACCGGAACAACGCACCGACAAAGAAAAAGATTTGTACAATTTCACGCGCAATTTAGCGCAATGGCGCAAAACAAAAACGTGTTTGCAAACCGGCAAACTCATTCATTTTTTACCGGTTAACGGCATTTATGTTTATTTTCGTCAAGACACCGCCGGCACCGTTATGGTCGCGATGAATACGAGCGATAAAGATATTATTTTAAATACAAAAAGATTTTCTGAAATGATGACAGGTTTTTCAACGGCGGAAGAAATTATTTCGCATCAAAAATTGACGGATTTAAAAACGATCGCATTGAAAAAGTTTGAGACTAAGGTTTTGGAGTTGGGGAGATGAAAAAACTATTGAGTATCAGCTATTAAAAGAGTACGTCCGCAATTTTGTGTAAATTCGCAGGAAATATTTATATTTGCGTACAAATAAGTTTCAAAATTATGATTCGAGAAATCCGCATAAAAAACTTCAAGTCAGTAGAATCTTTAAAATTAGAATTAGGTCGCTTCAACGTGATGATTGGTTCAAACGGGAGCGGTAAATCTAATATTTTAGAAGCTATAACTTTTGGGTCTGCTGTAACAAGTGTAAAGTTAACAAACGAATTTTTAACCACACGCGGCATTAGAACGACTGAACCAGGATTAATGCTATCTGCTTTTAGTAATCAAAGTTTAGAAGAAGCAATTGTAATAAATTTTTTAGACGATAAAAATGAAAATGTAGGTTATAACATAGGATGGTTTGCTGAAACTGAAACTTGGGTTGGGCGTAATTCGATTTCATACCACGACGAATCAGGTGGTAGTAGCATTTTTGGTGGTTATCAACTGTGGAGTGAGTTTAAAGATTTTCATTTAGGTAGAAGAGCTAACGCATTAAATCAATGGGAACCAGAAAGTAAGTTTGTAACTTTTGCTCTAGATCAGTTATCAATCAGAGAAAAATTTATTGAGGATAATGCACTTTCAAACTTTTTAATTTTCGCTCCTGAAAATTATTTTTTACGCAATGTAGATTCTGAAAATCAAATAAAACCATTAGGAATACGTGGTGAAGGTTTGATTCATCATTTGGCGAAGATTGGTTTAAAAAACTCTCATTTTTTTGAGGAAATTAAAGAAGGGTTGAAACTTATCGAGTGGTTTGATGACATTGAATTTGACAGAGCTGCTGACGGATATTTTACGGGTAGAATAAAAATAAAAGATATTTATTTAGAAGACGGCATTAAAACGTTTGACCTGCGCAGTGCAAATGAAGGTTTTTTGTATTTACTTTTTTATTTGACACTTTTTATCAGCGATGAAACGCCTAAGTTTTTTGCAATTGATAACATAGACAATGCTTTAAATCTAAAACTTGCGAGCGATCTAATGCAAGTGTTATACAAATTAGCTATAAAGCACGACAAGCAAGTTATATTCACAACGCATAATCCTGCTATTTTAGACGGCTTAAATTTGAACGACTCCGAACAAAGATTGTTTGTTGTTTCTCGCAATGCCGAAGGGCGCACACAAACTTTGCGCATTGAAAAAAAACCAACACCAGAAAACGGACACTCCGTCAAATTATCTGAACAATTCCTGCGAGGCTATATCGGCGGATTAAACTTTTGAACTACATGGAAGAAACTAAGCCGCTAACTATCGGAATAATTGTAGAAGGGAATACTGACCACGTTGTTTTGAGAAATATCCTTATTGGTTACTTTAGAAACTTTAGCAACCTTGATTTAACAGTCAGACCGTTGCAACCTTCTTCAGATTCAACAGATGCTGGTAGTACTTCAATGAGTAGTTTTGGTGGTTGGTACAATGTTTTTCAGTATTGTAAATCAGATTTTTTACTGCCCGCTTTTGAGCAAAATGATTTTATTATTATTCAAATAGATAGTGATCGTTCTCATGAAATGCCTTTCGAAGTGCCAATGTATAAAACCGAATCACCTGAAACGTCCGTTGAGCGTATAAAAAAACTTTTACAATCTATTATTTCTAAAAATTTTGGATTAGAAACGTATGCTTCATATTCTGAAAGAATTATTTTTGCTATAGCCGTAGATGAGATTGAATGTTGGCTCTTGCCTTTGTATTACGAGAATAAAATCCAATCATCAACAAAAAATTGTCTCCACAGATTAGTTGAAAAATTTCGAGACAATAGTAAAATAAATCCGCTCAATAAAGATAAAAGAGACTATGATTATATATCAAAAGATTTGAGCAAGATAAAAGAACTCACAAAAGCATATCCTAAAAATCCAAGTTTTAAAATTTTTATGGAAGATTTGATGACAAAATCTCCTGTCCAAACTTAAAATTAAAAAATTAAAGTAACATCACAAGTTTCGGATTTTATAACCACGATTTTATTCAGACCTTTGCATTAGAATTTGGAAACGAATAAAATCAGAATCAAAATGACTG
>JAYTNA010000425.1:0-5104 GCA_043748865.1 Saprospiraceae bacterium | reverse complement strand
CGACGACAGGCTTATTGTGTTACGACAGTTATACTTTTCGGCTGTATAATGATTCGGCAATTATAAATACTATTACGCGATTAGCGGAAGACAGCAGTCATTGTATTTGGATGAGTTTTTTGGGCGGGGGATTGGCTTCTTTTAATCCTCGAACAGGTGCTTTTAAAAACTATACCGTTCATAACGGGACTGATGCGTCGTTAGGTACATCGGAAGTGGAGTTGCTATTTTTCGATAGCAAAGGACAATTATGGCTGGGCATCAAACAAAAAGGTTTAATAAAAGCAGACATCGGTAAAAACTTATTTTATGTTTATAATATCGTTGATGACAAAAATGATTTTTACGCGCCGGCATTTAGAAAAGATTATAACACGCTTTATGATATTCACGAAGAAGCGACGGGATTATTTTGGCTCGCTACGCACGATGGGTTGTATAAGTTTGATCTGAAGACCGGACAAATGACTCCCGTGCGAGAAAAACCTTTAGGAAAAAATCGGGTTAGGGCAGACTTGTTTGGTAAAATTGTTTCGGACGGAGATACACTTTGGTTGTCTTCGTGGGGTTCAGGCGTTTGTGCTTATAATAAAAAAACAAATAAATGGGCAAAGTATTTACCGGATGCCGATACAATAACCCACATCTTGAAAAATGTTATTAATCCTATTGCCGAAAAAAATAATAATGAATTTTGGATACCTTCTCCTATTAAAGGTTTGGGCGTGTTTAATAAATCCACAAAGCAATTTCAATTTTTTAATCAAGGTAATCTGAATTCGGGTAACGAAGTTAATAATATAATAAGCGATAAAGACGGTAATTTGTGGGGCTTGAAACAAATAGGATTATTAAAAATACAGTTACCCGATTATAAATTTTTATACACTCCCGTTCCTGCAAAAACACACAATACTAATTTTGGCATTACCGATATTTGGGAAGATGACCATTTTCAATTAATCGCAACAGTTTATGCCGATGGTTTGCACGTACTCGATAAACAAAACCGGAAAGCAACCGTGCTACCCGTCGAAATTTCACCGAATGAACAAGAGCAAGAAATGCACGTGCGACATATTTTTAAAGACAGTCGCTATACGTTCTGGATTGTTACAAGAGATTTTATTTATCAATATGATACTGCTCGCAATAAACTAATTAAAATAATACAACCGCCCACTTATTTATCCGACAAGCCGTCTAATAGTTTTACCCGTGTTGCAGAAGATAAAGCCGGTGATATGTGGTTTACGACTAAACGCAACGGCGTGTTTGTATATAGTGTCGCAGAAAAAAAATATACGCACTATTCCAATAATAAAACCGATTCTACGCATTACATCAATGCAACTTATTTAACTGATGTTGCTACTGATGTGCGCGGACGTGTTTGGTTGTGCAGTCCGTTCGGTTTCTTGGGTTATGTTGATCCGATTACAAAAAAAATCCTGCAAATTAACAGCGGTGGAGGTATCGGATTGAATTTACCCGTTACTCAAACAAATTCCTTAATTGCGGATAAAAGAGGAAATATTTGGGTGGGTACTTACAACGGGCTTTATTGTTTTGATTGCCAAGCATCCGCTCCAAGACTTTTAAAATCGTTTCGAGCGAAAGACGGTTTAGGCTCCAATTTTATTTCCGATCTCATTGAAGACAGTGCCGGCAATATTTGGTGCAATACCGGAACGGGCGTATCAATGGTACATTATCCGGATGATCGCGTCAGCAGTTATGGTACAAAAGACGGCATTGTAGAAAAAGATAACTTGGGCATTGTAAAAGGTACGGTTACTGCTTTGCGATTGACTACCGTAAATGGATATTACAATTTAGACTATAATCGTTTGAAATCAAAAGAGAAAAAAGTTTCTTTGGTCATCACCCGTATGACGGTAAATGATAAGGATTTTTATTTTGATGAAATGTTGAAAGAAGGAAAAATAAAATTAACACAGGCGCAAAGTGTTTTTTCATTTGAGTTCGCTGCAATTGATTTTAATCGCTCGGACAATCAACACTACGACTATATATTGGAAGGTTTTGATAAGGACTGGATTCGTAATGCCGATCGTCGGTTTGTAAATTACACTAATATACCCGGTGGCAACTATACTTTCAAAGTGCGAACTTTTACCGACGCGCATGAAGTTGAAGCCACTGAAATACGTGTCCCGCTGTTTATCGCTACACCTTTTTACAAAATTTCTTTTTTTTATTTTTTAATAGCCGCAACACTTTCCGGTATTTTATTTTTGTTTTATCGCTACCGACTCAATAATCAGCAAGAAGTGTATGATTTGCAATCGAAAACACAATCTTTAGAAAAAGAAAAAGCATTAATGATGTTCGAAGGATTGAAACAACAACTCAATCCGCATTTTTTATTCAATTCACTTACTTCTTTGAGCGGCTTGATTCAAACCAATCCAAAAATGGCGGGAAATTTTCTAGATCAAATGAGTAAAATATATCGCTACATTCTGAAAAATCGAGAGAGTACAACCGTAACACTTTCAGAAGAAATAAAATTTGTGACAAATTATATCCATTTGCAGCAAACCCGTTTCAAACAAGGTTTGCAAGTTAATATAAACGTAGATGAAGATTATGAGTACCGTAAAATATCTCCGGTAACTTTACAAAATTTAATTGAAAATGCCATAAAACACAATATCGTTGATCCGGAAACGCCGTTGATGATTGATATTTTTTGTGAAGCAGATTATTTGATTGTTCAAAACAATTTGCAAAAAAAAGACTTCGTAGAAACGAGTAACCGTCAAGGTTTGGTGAATATGCAGTCACTGTACACATATTTGACCGGTAAACCCATCATTATTAAAGAAGAAAATGATAAATTCATCATTAAAATACCGCTATTATGAAAGCATTAATTATTGAAGACGAAGAAATCATTGCTCGCGTATTGCAAGACAAAATAAAAAATGTGGCAGCCGATGTGTGCATTATAGAGGTTTTGCCGAGTTTGAAAACGGCGCGGAAATGGTTTATGAATAACGCGGAACCGGATTTAATTTTTATGGATATTCAGCTCGGCGATGGTGTGAGTTTTGAATTATTCAATCAATATACTTTAAGTTGTCCGATTATATTTACCACAGCTTACGATGAATACGCCATTCGTGCCTTCAAAGTAAATGGTGTAGATTATCTTTTGAAACCGATTGACGACGACGAATTAAAAAATGCAATTGATAAATGCCGCTCGATTACGGCAAGTAAAAATAAATTTTCCGGCGATATGCAGCAACTCGTACAAAGTCTTTCCGGTAAAAACCGAACACAATTACCGTACAAAGAAAAATTCATTGTCAACGTCCGCAATCAGTGGGTGCCGATAAATGTCAGTGACATTGCTTGTTTCACCAAAGAAGCGATTAACTATCTGTATCTTTTCAACGGCGAAAAATTTATGATTGATTTTGCTGCTTTAGAAGATGTCGAAGAATTATTAGACCCAAAGATATTTTATCGCGCTAATCGGCAATTCATCATCCATATAGATGCCATTAAAAGTGTAAAACCCACCGAAGATGGCAAACTCACCGTCCGTTTAAAAGAACCGCTACAAAAAATAGAAATTGATATGAGCCGATTAAAAGCACCTTCTTTTAAAAAATGGTTGGATAGATAAAGCGATTTTGAGTTTTGGGTTAAAAAAGCGCAAAGAGAAATTAATTTCTTTACATTAATGATACTCATCAATATTAATTTAAAAAGCGCAAAATGAATTTCATCAAGTTGCGCTTTTTATTTCACAAAGTTTAATTCTCTTTTTGCTAATTGATGGGTTTAAGCCGGTTGCAGCCCATCAATTGTTTTTAACGACGCAGCGATATCTGCTTGAGAAATTTCATAATCTTCGAGTTTACCGCTCAAGAAATTTTCGTAAGCCCCTAAATCAAAATGACCATGACCGCAGAGATTAAACAAAATTGTTTCGCTTTTACCTTCGCGTTTACAACGTTCTGCTTCTTGAAAAACCGTTGCTAAGGCGTGTGTTGCTTCCGGTGCGGGTAAAATACCTTCCGTTTTCGCAAACAAAATACCGGCTTGAAAACATTCGAGTTGGTGATGCGCACGTGCTTCAATCAATTTATCTTTCAATAACTGACTCACAATGGCACCGGCACCGTGATAACGTAAACCACCCGCGTGAATCGGCGATGGAATAAAATCATGCCCGAGCGTGTACATCGGCAGAAGCGGTGTCATACCGATAGAGTCGCCGAAATCGTAACGAAATTGTCCGCGTGTGAGTTTCGGACAACTTGCCGGTTCGGACGCAATGCAACGAATTTTTTTACCTTCTTCCAAATTCATCCGCAAAAACGGAAAAGATATACCCGCAAAATTGGAACCGCCGCCGAAAGGTGCTACAACAATATCCGGAAAATCATCTGTCTTTTCCATTTGTTTCACTGCTTCTTGTCCGACAATTGTTTGGTGCAGCAATACATGATTCAACACACTGCCGAGTGCATATTTTGTATTTTCGTCTGCCAGTGCCATTTCAACGGCTTCTGAAATAGCAATACCCAAACTGCCCGGCGAATTTGGATTTTTTTCTAAAATAGAACGCCCGGCATTTGTTCTTGTTGAAGGCGAAGGAAATACATTCGCACCAAAGGTATTCATAATTATTTTTCTGTACGGTTTACTGTCATAACTGACCCGCACCATATACACGTCGCATTCGATACCGAACATTTGACACGCAAAACTCAACGCCGTCCCCCATTGTCCCGCACCGGTTTCTGTCGTAATTTTTTTCGTGCCTTGCTTTTTATTGTAGTAAGCTTGCGGCACAGCTGTATTCGGTTTGTGCGAACCGGAAGGACTCACGCCTTCATATTTGTAATAAATTTTTGCCGGTGTATCTAAGGCTTTTTCTAATTGATAGGCGCGAAACAGCGGCGTTGGTCGCCAAATTTTATAAATATCACGCACTTCATCGGGTATCTCTACATACTTTTCGGTAGATACTTCTTGCAAAATCAAATCCATCGGAAATAAAGGCATAAGCATTTCCGGACCAATCGGTTCTTTCGTACCTGGATGCAACGGCGGTAAAGGT
>JAYTNA010000424.1:0-3622 GCA_043748865.1 Saprospiraceae bacterium | reverse complement strand
TTACCGAATTGTTTTTTATACTGCAAAACTTTCAACTTTCAACTTTCAACTTTCAACTAAAAAAAATGCCTTTTCAAGATTTTGACGATATGCCCGTTCAATGGGCGGATCACGAAGATATAGCAATGAAACTCTACGAAAAATTCGGCCCAGAGTTTAATGAATCAAAAATTTACCGAATTCGTTTTTCCGATTTGCTGAATTGGATTGTCGGATTGCCCCATTTTGTCGGTACAAAAGAACAAAGTACCGAGGCGCATTTGGAACAAATTCAAGCCAAGTGGGTGTATGAATGGCGGCATAATAATAAATAATAAATCAATTACGAATTACAAATTACGAATTACAAATTATGCTAAGCGCGCGTAATTTGTAATTCGTAATTTGTAATTCGTAATTCGTAATTCGTAATCATGTCTGATTCTCCCGAACTAAAAAATATCCTCTCAGCATTCAAGCAAATAGATACTTTTATTTTTGATGTAGACGGTGTAATGACTGACGGCAAAATGCTCGTTACTGACTCCGGTGATTTTTTGCGCAGTTTCAATGCTAAAGATGGTTATGCCATCCGTCGAGCAGTTGAAGAAGGCTATAATGTTGTAATGATTACGGGTGGGAAGGGCGGCAGTATTGAAAACCGTTTGAAATATATGGGTGTGAAACAATTTTATACAAACATCGCCGATAAATTGCCGGTTTTTAAACGTTTTTTGAAAGAACATAACATCAATGCAGGCACTGTTTTGTTTATGGGTGATGACTTGAACGATTACGAAGTGATGCAAAATGTCGGGCTACCTTGTTGTCCGAGCGATGCAGCGAATGAAATTATAAATTTATCGCATTATATTTCTCCAATGAAAGGTGGTGAAGGTTGCGTGCGCGATGTGATTGAAAAAGTTATGAAACTTCAGGATAAGTGGATGAATCATCTTTCCGTTAGCGGATAATTTTCGATTTTCGATTTAAACTTTACCAATTGATTAATAACATAGAAACAAATAAATTGACTAAAAACGATTTGCCTAAAATTGTTTAATCTCTCATTGTTTATAAAAAATTAAATACAATCGTAAATATAAAGCCAAAATGTCCAATATAGATCTTTATAAAGAAAATACACGGGGCAAAGCCAATCATGGTTGGTTAAATACTGCGCACAGTTTTAGTTTCGGCAATTATTACGATCCGAAGCGCATGAATTTCGGTGTGTTGCGCGTATTAAACGATGATATCGTCGTCGGCGGTATGGGTTTTGGACAACATCCGCATAACAATATGGAAATTATTACGATTCCATTAGCAGGTGAGTTGGAACACAATGATTCGATAGGTAACGGCGAAGTAATTCACAGTGGTGATGTTCAAGTGATGAGTGCCGGTACGGGTATTACGCACAGTGAAAAAAATGCGAGTGGAAAAAATGAAGTGCGGTTTCTTCAAATTTGGGTGATACCGAATAAAAAAAATGTCACTCCGCGCTATCAACAAATTTCGTTAAATCCGGACGACAGACTTAACAAACTGCAACAAATCGTTTCACCCAATCAGGATGATGCCGGTGTGTGGATTTATCAAGATGCTTGGTTTCATCTCGGAAAATTTAATAAAAATTTTAAAACCGACTATACTTTGAAAGGAAAAATTTCCGGTGTTTATGCTTTCGTAATTGACGGGGATTTTATTATTAACGGACAAAAACTTAATAAACGCGATGCAATCGGTATTACTGACACCGGTAAAATAAATATTGAAGCTGAGACTGAAGGTGCTGAAATACTTTTAATAGAAGTACCGATGTAGTTATTCGTTATCAATAATTTTTTTGGATAACGAGTAACAAATAATAACTAATTTTTAATTGTTTTTATCGCTAAAACAATCCAACCGGAAATAAAAAACGCGCCACCAAGCGGTGTAATCACACCAATCCAAGATGATTTTGTGATATTCATTGCTTCTTCAAAAGTAAAAGCGTACAGAGAACCGGAAAAACAAATAATGCCGACTAAAAATAAATACATGGGTATATCTAATCGTCGTAAATTCGGAAACAATTGCGCTAAAAAACCGACACAAACGATGCCAATTGCTTGATAAAACTGATACTGTACGCCTGTTTTAAAAACATCTAATTGTTGCGGCGAAACAAGTTGCTTTAAAGAATGTGCGCCAAAAGCACCGAGTATAACCGCCAATGCCGCGAGAAAAAATCCGAGAGAAAGTATTCTAGTTGATGTCATAATAAATGGATAATGGACCATAGACAACGGACAACAGACAATGAAGATTGGATAATAGAAAATTATTATTATCTGTTGTCCGTTGTCCGTCATCCGTTGTCCAACTCTATAAAACACGCCAATCAATTGGCGAAATATCATGCAACGCCAAAAAAGTATTGCATTGTGAAAAATGTTTACAGCCAGTAAACGCATCGCGTGCTAAGGGTGACGGATGTGCAGCCTGTAAAATACAATGTTTATTTGCGTCAATTAAATCTGCTTTGCGTTTCGCGTAATTTCCCCAAAGCATAAAAACTAAATTTTCACGCTCTTTCGAAAGTTTTGAAATTACGACATCCGTAAATAAATGCCAACCGACCGTTTGATGCGATGCTGCTTTGCCGGCTTCCACCGTTAACATCGCGTTCAATAAAAACACACCTTGTTCTGCCAAATACGTTAAATCACCGTGAGTAGGTATCGGCAAACTTAAATCCGTTCCAATTTCTTTATAAATATTTTTCAACGACGGCGGAACGCGCACGTTTTTCGGCACCGAAAAAGACAAACCCATTGCTTCACCCGGATTGTGATACGGATCTTGTCCAAGTATAACTACTTTTACTTTATCAAAAGGTGTTAAATCAAAAGCATTAAAAATCAAAGGTCCGGGCGGATAAATCGTTTTACCTTCTACTTTTTCATTTCTTAAAAATTCGGCGAGTGTTTTAAAATACGGTCGCTCAAACTCATCAGCTAATACTTTTTTCCAACTTTCTTCGATGCGTACATTACTCATAGTTTTGTTTTATTTTGTTTTATTTTGTTTTATTTTGTTTTATTTTGTTTTATTTTCTTGAACAAAGTTAATACAAAGTTACTTCTCTTCACAATACCTAACCAATAATTCCTCCACTTCCGTATCAAATAATTTTGTAAAACCGAGTTTAATCGCCTTTTGAAAATCCGGACAACCTTCGCTGAAACGTTTTTGTGAAACATAAATGATGCCTCTGTTTCGATAAGCATAAGCGTAGTCCGGATAAAATCCAATCGCTTTATCAATATCGGCGAGCGCATTTTTATCGTCGTGCAAATTAAAAAAACATAAGGCGCGATTGCTGAGTGCCGACGGTTGATTAGGTTGAATGGCTAAAACTTTATCAAAACGATTTTTAGCTTCTTCGAAACGATTCAAATTGAGCAGCGTATAACCTACATTATTAAGCGCGTCTAAATTTGTTGAATCTTTCACAGCTACTTTTTCGTAGAAAGTAAGTGCTTCTTCACCGCGATTTAAAATATTCAAAACATTGCCAAGATTGGATAGAGTAGTGGGTAATTGGTTATCAATTTCGTAGGCTTTCATAAAATCGTCGTAAGCACCGGCATTG
>JAYTNA010000423.1:0-5519 GCA_043748865.1 Saprospiraceae bacterium | reverse complement strand
CATTGAAATAATTAGCCAAATACAAAGTCAAAAAGCTATCGTTTTGACATAAAAATTCATGTTTCTAAATTCTAAATTTTTATCTTTGAACAAGTCTAGAATAGTTGTTTTATATTGAATATTCAAAAACATAATTATCTTTGATTTAGTATATCATATTTTTGATTAAATAAAAAAATATTTAGAAATGAATGTAATGGAAAATTTAGACAAATATTACAATGTCTTATTGGGACAAGCTGAAATAAATGATAAATATAATAGATGGTTTGAGTACTTATTTTTATTAATAGTTGTAGCTGCTCTTTTTACCAAAGGTGATTGGGCATATTTCTTTGCTATTGTAGGTGCATTATTTCAAATTTGGCTATACATAAACAAAAAAACACAACAGAATTATGAAATTTTAGCTCATAAAATCCAAGCATATTCAATGATTTATTCTGTTTATAAAAAAGATACTTTTAATTTTGATGTTTCTCATATAATTGGCAATCTTGAACCTAAGGTACATAAATTAGTTCTTGAAATGCTAAATCACCCTGAATCTGCTCATTATTTAGCACCGGAACAATCACCCGATAGGCTTGTTTTGATGGTTCAGGAAAATAGTTTTTGGAACACACATTTATTTACTTACGTGTATAAAGAATCAATTCTAAAGGTTGCTGTATATATATTTTTAGCTATAATTTTATTGTTTGCTTATATAGCTTCTTTGAAATACATGGGAACTTTAGATACTGATTTCTTATTTCCACGAATCATTATTTTACTTTTAACAGCCAATTTTATGTGGAATGAGATAGATAAAGCGATATTATGGTATCCAGCTTCAAAAAATATGTTAGAGATTGACAATAGTGTTGCAAGGCAGAAACATTTTTCTCAAGATTTTTCGATTAATATTTTTTCGTACTATAATTTAATTAAAACAACAACACCACTTTTTGACTCGGAAATTTATAAAAAACAGAAACTAAAAATTAATGCTGCATGGGCTGCCAGATTTAATCAATTGTATAATGATAACCAAAACACAAGAACAGAAAATTGAATGTTTATGTTTCATAAAAAATATTTTAGAAGATAAGCAATTGTTATGGGCTGTCACCGGAAGCATGAATCTTTTTTTGCATGGAATTTCATCAATTAATCCTTCAGACATTGATATTATAACAACAGAAGAAGGCATTAATTTGATAAATGATGTCTTGAATATTTACATAACAGTGCCGCTTGATTTTCGAGAAGCACTCAATATACGATCTTTTTTTGCTGTTCTTCAAATTCAATCTGTACGAGTTGAAGTAATGGCGAAAGTTGAAGCTAAAATACTAGAAACTTGGATGCCGTCTCATAGTCATTGGGAAAATAATATAGAACACTGTAAAAGTAATAATGTTGATATTCCATGCTTAAGTTTTGATTATAAATCTAATGTTGATAAAAAAATTAAACAATCTAAATATTTTTCAGTTTTTAGATGAATTCAAATTTCAAGTACAGCAAAATATTGTCTGACAAGAAAACGCAAAATGTTTGAGAAAAAAAGTGTATAAAACTAAAAAAAACCTACAAAAAATTTGCGTTTCTAAATTAGGCTTATCACCTTTACCAATAAACTATCGTGTTAAAGGCTATCGAGGTTTTAACCTCAACAATGTTGAATCGTCTGTTCAATTGATGATTTCATAATCCACCATTTCAAATTAAAACATGAAAATAACTTGGCAAGGCGTTTATCCGGCGGTCACAACAAAATTTACAGGCGACGATAATTTAGATTTTGATGCCATCGGTAAAAATTTTCAAGCGCAATTAGATGCCGGTGTGGACGCGCTTATTCTCGGCGGTTCGCTCGGCGAAGCGAGTACGCTCGATGATGATGAGAAATTTGAACTGCTCAAGTTTTCTCTCGATTTTGTAAAAGGTAAAATTCCCGTGATTATGAATATTACGGAAGGTGCGACGCGCAAAGCAGTTTCATTTGTAAAAAAATCGGAAGCACTTCGGGTTGATGGTTTTATGGCTTTGCCGCCGATGCGTTATAAAAGTGATGAACGCGAAACGATTCATTTTTTTAAAGCCATTGCCGATTCTACCGACAAACCGATTATGATTTATAACAATCCGGTGGATTATAAAGTGGAAGTGACGATAAAAATGTTTGAAGAACTTTTGCGGGATTGTAAAAATATTGAAGCCGTAAAAGAATCTACACGTGACGTATCAAATGTGACCCGCCTTAGAAATGCTTTCGGTAATCGTTTAAAAATTTTGTGCGGTATAGATACCTTAGCTATGGAAGAGTTATTAATGGGTGCCGATGGTTGGGTAGCCGGTTTGGTTTGTGCTTTTCCGGCTGAAACTGTTGCCATTTATCGTTTGATAAAAGCCGGTAAATACGAAGAAGCACGAAAAATTTATCGTTGGTTTATGCCGCTTTTAGAATTAGATATTCATCCGAAACTTGTTCAGCATATTAAATTGGCAGAACAATGTGCCGGTATCGGCAACGAAAATGTACGCGCACCCCGTTTGCTTTTAGTCGGTGAAGAGCGTAAGCGTATTCTTAAAATTATTGAAACAGGAATAAAAACGAGACCTGAATTGGTTAATTGGTAATTGGTCAATTAGTTGATTGGTTTTTGAATTAAAACTTATGGATAAAAAAGAAATAAATTTAGTTTTAAAAAAATCGGAGAAAGCTTTTAAGATTTATCGCGACATTTCTAACGCCAATCGTGCGAAATTTTTACGCGTCATTGCCACAGAAATTGAAACACTCGGCGACGCGCTTTTGAATACGGCAAGCAGAGAAACAAATTTGCCGATAACAAGATTGACGGGTGAACGCGGGCGTACGCTTTTACAATTGCGTTTGTTCGCCGATTTAATTGAAAATGGCGCCTATGCAGAACCAATTATAGAAAAAAATTTGCGAAAAATGTTGATACCGCTCGGAACTGTTGCCGTTTTCGGTTCAAGTAATTTTCCTTTTGCCTATTCAACTGCCGGTGGCGATACCGCTTCCGCTTTAGCTGTCGGTTGTCCGGTTATTGTTAAAGGGCATCCGGCGCACATCGAAACTTCGCGCATGGTTGCCGATGCTATTTTGAAAGCTGCTGCGCAAACAAAAATGCCCGACGGCGTTTTTGCGCACATCGAAGGCGACATTGATGTTGGAGAATATCTCGTAAAACATCCGGTTGTGAAAGCTGTCGGCTTCACCGGTTCATTTCAAGGTGGCAAAGCACTTTTCGATTTAGCAAATCGGCGTAAAGTTCCTATTCCTGTTTTTGCCGAAATGGGCAGCATCAATCCGGTTTTTCTTTTTGAAAATGCTTTAATAAAAGATGCCGAAAAAATTGCAACACTATTAGCTGATTCCATTACGCTTGGTGTCGGGCAATTTTGTACCAATCCCGGATTAATTATCGGTATTGAATCTTCCAGACTCACTAATTTTATAACTTTATTGAAAAATAAATTAAAAGCCAAAATGTCCGGTGCGATGTTGCATCAAGGTATTGCTGACAGTTACAAAAAAGGAATCGAAAAAATGTTTTCTGAAAAAAATGTTGAACTTTCGATTTTCAATAATGATGAAATACCTATAAACGGCTTTCCTGTTTTGGGTGTAGTTGACGGTTCAGAATTTTTAAAAAATAAAACCCTACATCAAGAAGTTTTTGGTCCGTTTACGCTTGTTGTGATTTGTAAAAATAAAAATGAACGCGACAGAATTATAGAAAATTTAGAAGGTCAATTAACCGCTTCGCTTTTTGCAGAGCCTTCGGATTTAAAAAATCAACAAAAATTAATTCAAGCCATTTCACAAATTTGCGGCAGAATTAATTTGAATAATGTGCCGACCGGCGTTGAAGTTACACACGCGATGCAACATGGCGGTCCGTTTCCTGCGAGTACCGACAGCCGTTACGGTGCTGTCGGACAAAGTGCGGTGCTGCGTTGGCTGCGACCGATCTGTTATCAAAATTTTTCGGAGGAGTTATTGCCGGAAGCGTTGAAAAAATAAAATGAAAAAAACTTTTTTCTGTATTGATGCCCACACTTGCGGCAATCCGGTGCGATTGGTTGCCGGCGGCGCACCGATTTTATACGGTGTGAACATGAGTGAAAAACGTCAACATTTTTTAAAAGAATACGATTGGATTCGCAAAGGTTTGATGTTTGAACCACGCGGACATGATATGATGTCGGGCAGTATATTGTATCCGCCACACGACGCAGAAAACGACATTGCCGTTTTATTTATTGAAACAAGCGGTTGCTTACCGATGTGCGGACACGGCACTATCGGCACTGTCACGATTGCTATTGAAGAAGGATTGGTAAATCCTAAAAAGGAAGGGCATTTGCGCATAGAAACGCCGGCGGGTTTAGTTTTGGCATCTTATAAGCAACATGGCAATAAAGTAAAATCGGTAAAAATTGTGAATGTACCTTCCTATTTAGCGGCAGAAAATTTAACTATTGATTGTCCCGATTTAGGTGAACTCACGGTGGATGTTGCTTACGGCGGTAATTTTTATGCGATTGTGGATGTGCAACAAAATTTTCCGGGTTTGCAAAACTATAAAGCTGAACAACTCATTGCTTGGGCGAGAGCAATGCGCAAAAACATGAATGACAAATACAAATTTGTGCATCCGGTTAACCCGACAATCAATGGCTTAAGTCATATTTTATGGACAGGTGAGCCTATTGATGAAACTTCTTCGGCACGCAATGCTGTTTTTTACGGCGATAAAGCGATTGATCGTTCGCCGTGCGGCACAGGCACTTCGGCGCGTTTGGCGCAATGGTATTTTAAAGGAAAATTAAAACAAGGTGAAAATTTTATTCACGAAAGCATCATCGGTTCAAAATTTATCGGGCGCGTTGAAAGTGTGACACAAATCGGCGAGCAACCGGCAATTATTCCGAGTATTGAAGGTTGGGCGCGTATTTACGGATACAATACTATTTCTATCGACCCTGACGACGATCCTTATGCGTTTGGGTTTCAGGTAATTTAAATTTAGTCGGTTAGTCGATTGGTCAGTTAGTCGTTTAGTCTAAAATTCTTAACTACTTGACTAATCGACTAACTGACTAACCGACCAACCGACTAACCGACTAATATGAAAATTTGCATCATCGGCGGCGGCATCAACGGACTATTTTCCGCCTATTATCTACATCAACAAGGTTATGATATTACAATCATTGACCAAACAGATTTGTCGGATAGTTGTTCGCATGGCAATGCGGGAATGATTGTACCGAGTCATATTATTCCGTTAGCATCGCCGGGCATGATTTCAAAAGGATTGCGTTGGATGTTGAGTTCTACAAGTCCGTTTTATGTGCGACCGAGATTAAATCTAAGTTTAGCGAAGTGGGGATATTTATTCTATAAAAATTCTACGGCGGCACACGTCGAAAAATCGATTCCGATTTTACGTGACTTAAGTTTATTGAGTAAAAATCTTTATCAGGATTTCCAAAAA
>JAYTNA010000422.1:0-6993 GCA_043748865.1 Saprospiraceae bacterium | reverse complement strand
CTATTTCAAGTGGCACCGCTGCTTCAGTCGGGCGGCCGAGTTCTGCTAATGCTTCCGCTTCCCAAAGCAAAACTTCGGCGTAACGGATGTTCGTGTAATTAATATCGCCGTCAGCAATTTGAGTGACGGCACTGTCGGCTTGCAAATATTTTTTTACGCTGTAATGCGTGGATGAGTAAGAATTTTTATAAACATAACCGAAATAATCGTCGTTGTTCTTCGCAAATGTGAACTTACTGCGCGGGTCGTCAGATTCAAAAGCGGCAACAAATTCGGGCGTAACTTCCGCGAAACCGTAACCACCTACTACTTTTTTCGATCTCCACCATTGATTTAATGAATTGCCGACACCGAGTTCTAAATTAGTGTGTTGAATTTCCCAAACCGATTCGCTGTTGTTCTGTGTATTTTTTCTGAAATTATCTTGATAATCCGCCACGAGTTTGTAGATGTTTAAGGCTTTTACCTTGCCGACATACTCAAGTGTTTTGGTAAAATTTTTTTCATACAAATACACTTTCGCTGCCATTGCCAAAGCTGCACCTTGCGTCACTCTACCGACATCTGCACCGGTGTATTTCACCGGCAATAATCCGGCGGCGCGATCACAATCAGTTGTTAATTGATTAAAAATATCTGCCTTAGGTGTTTTCGGTATGCGCAATTTATCCGGCGGAACAATAGTCGTGAGTAAAGGTACATCACCAAAAACTTGCACGAGCGACATATAATAATACGACCGCAAAAAAAGTGCTTCACCGATGATGCGATTTTGCAGCGTTTTATCCATCGAAATTTTTTGGATTTTATCCAATACCGTATTGCATTGCGTGATGCCGTTGTATTCTAATTTCCAAAAACTATTTAATTCATCGGTGCGCGGTGTTTGAACAAGCGCGTCAATTTCTGTTAAACCGGGGCGCGAACCGTCGCCGCCTGTGATAGCTTCATCGCTTGCGAGTACGCCAAAAGCCCAATAAAAATTATTATTGGTGTTACTAAAAGTGAGCGGACCGTAAGCAGCATTGATCGCTTGAACGGCATCATTGGCGGTTTGAAAATAGGAACCGGCATCTAATGTCGCAATCGGCTCTTTGTCGAGTATGCTTTGACAAGAATCGAGACCATAGACAATGGACAATAGACAATAGACAAAGAGAGATATTTTTATGAATTTCATTTATTGTTCGTTTATGCGCTATCGGTTTCAACCGACAACAAAATCAAAAATCCATTTTAACCCCAAAAATAAATGTGCGGGGTGCCGGTACAGTTCCCCAATCTATTCCCACTGCTAAGTCGGATGATAAACCGGCACCGCGTGTATCGTTTGTATTGGCTTGAATTTCAGGATCCAAGCCCGTATATTTTGTCCACGTAAATGCGTTTTGAACGGTAGTATAAATTCTAATGGACACAGGACTACGGACATTAGACGTTGGGCTTTTTCCATCGTCCATTGTCCATAGTCTATTGTCAAATTTAAATGTATATCCGAGTGTAATATTTCTGATACGCATATAAGAACCATCTTGAAGAAAGCGTGTTGAAGAACGCCGATTAGCGTTTCTGTCATCGGTTGTTACGCGCGGAAAATTTGTATTTGTGTTTGTCGGTGTCCAACGATTTAAAATATCTGCGTAAGAATTGAAGCCGCGTGATTGCGTTTCGTAAGCGAAATTCCCGTAGAGAAAATATACATCGTTGCCTTGTACACCTTGTCCGAGTATCGAAAAATCAAAATTTTTCCATGTCAAACTCGCATTCACACCATAAGTAAAATTCGGGAACGGACTGCCGATGTGCGTTCTGTCTTTATCGTCAATTTTTCCGTCGCCGTTGACATCAACAAATCTTACATCACCTGGGCGTGTGTCAACAGATTGAAACGGACTTTTATCAATTTCTGTTTGCGTTTGAAAAATACCCGCCATTTTATATAAATTGAACGACCCTATCGGATAACCCGGTTCCGTTTTCGTGAGCGGACCATCAGACAAACCAAATCCGCCGAGAATCGGTTCACTACCGGCAATTGAAAGCACTTGATTATGCACGAAAGAAATGTTTGCACCTATATTATATATGAGTCCGCCGGGCGATGAATGTCCTTTAAAAATTAATCCCAACTCCAAACCTTTATTTTCTATGGAGCCGGCATTTACATACGGCGGATCTTGCGCACCGCCCGATTGCGGAATCGGTACGCGCACCAACACATCATCGGTTTGTTTGCGATAAATATCGGCGATGAAAGTGAAGCGATCTTTCCAAAAACTCATATCCAAACCGAAATTTGTTTGCGTCGTTGTTTCCCATTTAATATTACTGTTGCCTGTTGCCACTACCGTCGCACCGGTTACAATTTGATCGCCGAAAGAATAAACACGTTGACCCGTTTGCACTAAAGAGCTGTACGGATAAACGCCGATGTCTTGATTGCCTAATTTTCCCCAACTCCCTCTGAATTTTAAACTCGAAATGAAATTAACATTTTTGAAAAAAGATTCGTTGGAAACATTCCACGCTGCGGAAACAGAAGGAAAAACACCCCAGCGATTATTAGGACCGAAGCGCGAAGAACCGTCGCGACGCACAGACGCACTCACAACATATCGGTGATCGTAAATATAACTGCCTTGTGCAAAATAAGAAAGTAAAGCCCATTCGGTAGCAACACCGGACGCGCCAATATTTTTTATATCAACCGGAATACTTGCGTTGATGTAGCGAAATAAAGGATCGGTACGTGCAAAATTATTGGCAGACGCACCCAAATAATCTGTGTGATTTTGAATCGCTTCTATACCCACTAAAGCTGAAATGCGGTGCTTACCAAAATCTTTATTAAAATCTGCCGTCGTGTTCCAAGTTAAAGTTTGATTGAAAATTCTGCCTTCGTTCAGTGAAGTCGGATTATAAATCGCATCAGACAATCTTTTTTTAAATAATTTACTGTTTTCAAATAAAAAATCACCGCCAAGACTTGTGCGTAATTTTAATCCGTCTATAATACCGAGTTCCGCAAAAACATTTCCGAAAGCGCGATAGCGTTTAATTGTCCAATCCGTTGCATCAATTAAAGCCAAAGGATTTGCATTACCGTCTCCGAAAAGTGACGGGTCGCCAAGTAAAGAAGATACATTGATATAACTGCCGTCGGCATTGCGAATCGGGAAAACCGGCGCGGCGATTAATGCGTAACGAATCCCGCTCAATTCATTTCCCGGTCCGAAACCGTCACCGGAAGAGTTGACGACTTTCCTGTTCGTAACAGCAAAAGAAAAATTATTGCCGACTTTAAATCTTTTGTTACCGAGTTCGCCGTTGAAACGCAATTGATAACGATCGAAACCTTGTCCTCTGAAAATACCGTCTTGAGTTTGATATTCGCCGGAAACATAAAAACTGCCATTCTCGCTGCCACTCATCGCACTCAAAGCATAATGCTGAATGTTTGCCGGTTTAAAAACCAAACTCAACCAATCGTTGTCGGGCAAAGTGTCTAAAATATTTGTATTGTAAGTCGGTATTCTTCTACTCGGTAAACGAAGTTCATTTGAATTAGTGATGGCTTCGTTGCGAATGGTTAAATAATCTTTCGAGTTGAGCAGTTTCGGTAAATTCACAGGATTTTGAACACCGGAGTAAGCATCGAAACTGAAGCGCGTTTTGCCGGATTTTCCTTTTTTTGTCGTGATTAAAACCACACCATTAGCAGCACGCGAACCGTAAATCGCCGCAGCCGCACCGTCTTTTAAAACTTCAATTGATTCAACATCGGCGGGAGAAAACATATTGATGCTGCCGGTGGTTGGCACACCATCAATAATAAAAAGCGGACTGTTGTTGCCGAGCGTACCGGCACCGCGAATGCGCACGGCAATATCATCGCCCGGCGCGCCGGTAACTTGCGTTACCATAACGCCGGCAGCTTGACCTTGCAGTGCTTGGTCAATGCCGGAAACAATTAATTTATCAATGTCTTTTGATTTAATGGAAGTGATGGAGGCAGAAACATCGGAGCGAATTTCTTTTTTGTAACCTATAACAACGACATCTTTTAAAATTGAATTACTCGGATTCATTAAAGCATCAACGACACTTCGGTTTTGTATCGGTATTTCTAAATTTTCTAAACCGATGTAACTAAAAACTAAAATCGAATTGGGTGATGATGTTTCAATTTTAAATTTCCCGTCAATGTCCGTGAGCGTACCGGTGGTTGTGCCTTTTTCTAAAACTGTTACACCTATAATAGGTTGTTGATCTTCGGATGAAGTGACCGCACCGGTAACAGTATTTTTTTGTGCAAAAGCTAACTGTGCGATTAAAAAAATCGGTAAAAATAAAAGTATTTTAAGCCGGCGTATAGTGTGAAAATTAGTTTGGATTAACCGACAAGCCGACAAGCCGACTAACCGACGCAGTAAATGTTTATCCATTTTGACAATTTGATTCTTTTGTCAAAGGTCGATGATTTAATTAGTGTTTGCCAGTACTTTTATGCAGAAAGATAGTACTATAAAGAATTAAGGTTTTGTTATAAAAATTTTAAGTGCGTAGTACTGCTTGCAAATCTTCTTACTACTAAAAAACACTAACGCCCGCAAAAAGTCCAAAAACTTTTACTAGCATTAGTATTTTTTATTTGAAGAATGAATGCTTAAGTTGAGCAGATTGAAATACTGTTTAAAATTACATTAAAAATAATAAATCTTTTTATTTTGTAAACTACTGTTGAGTTCCATTAAGAGATATAGATATGCCATTAAAAATGCCCATAAATACACATTTACCCGAAGAAGTTACAACCAAAGTACCGACGACTAATGGACTATTATTGTATTTAATTACAGCAGTGCTATGAGAAGTACGGAAAACAAAGCGTAATGCCAATAATTGAACAAGCAATGTTTTAGTGCTGCCCATATTTCCATTATAATTTGGGTATAAATTCGGGTTTGGTTAGATGATTGTTGTCATTTTTGGAATCATAAAGTGCTGTTTTTTTTACGTCGGACAAGTCATCAATTGAACTTGTTTGAAACTGCATGAACAAAACACATAAAAGTAAATAAAGATAATAATTTTTTTTCTTTTACTAAGATTTTTTAAAAAATTATAAATATCGCCTTTAAAAAATAAGGTTTTAAAATAAAAAAAAGCCTATGCAGTGATGCATCGGCTTTTTCATAGTTGTGCAAAAAAATTTATTTCACGTTCCTAAAAAATGCTTATTTTTTTTCCGGTGTTTTGTCTGCTTCAGTCATGCCTTTGTGCAATTCGTCTTCCATGCTGGCGCGCGCTTTGTTAAATTCATTCATGCCTTTACCCAAACCGCGCATGAGTTCAGGAATTTTATTACCGCCGAATAACAACAAGACGATAATAAATACAAAAATCATTTCCTGACCGCCCATTCCGAAAATTAAAAAAATAGAGTTCATCTTTGATATATTTTTAATACAGATTTATAAATGAGTTACTTCCGAAAACTGGAACAACCGGATTTTATGCAATTTTATGGTTTTTTTTCAGGGATTTTATTCGCTTCTTGCATGCCTTTACGCATTTCATCTTCCATGCCGGCGCGTGCTTTATTAAATTCGCTCATGCCTTTACCCAAGCCGCGCATGAGCTCAGGAATTTTATTGCCGCCGAATAACAACAAGACAATAATAAACACAAAGAAAATTTCTTGACCACCCATTCCGAAAATCAAAAAAATTGAGTTCATCGCCGGTATATTTTAATTAAAAAATTTGAAAATAATTTTCGTTTAAAGTTTGACTGCCGAAATCGGATAAAGTAAACATCAAAAGAAAAAGAAAAAATGCTCGATTTTATTATCGAGACTTTTCGAATAAGTTTTCTTCAACAAAATTACATCTTTTATTTGAAGTAAATTGTTAAACGCATGAAATTGGTTAATATTTTTTTTCTATTGTCATTTTAAGGACTTAATAACTCAATTAGGTGAGTTACCCATCATCGCTTTTTCAATTTCTACTTTATCATCGAAAGGATGTTTTACGCCGTTGATGTCTTGATATTTTTCGTGTCCTTTTCCCGCCAATAAAATAATATCGCCCGGTGCGGCTAATTGTACGGCGGTGCGAATAGCAACGCGCCGATCGGTAATTTCCAAAACTTTCGACGCATCCGGTTTTTGAATACCGCTTTTCATTTGCTCGATGATTGTATTCGGATTTTCGGTGCGCGGGTTATCGGAAGTCAAAATTAAAACATCGCTCAATGCGGCACTGATACGCCCCATGCTTTCTCTTTTCGCCGGGTCTCTATCGCCGCCCGCACCGGTGAGCGTAATAATACGTTGTCCGCTGCGCCGTAATTGCCGAATCGTTTCCAAAATTTTTTCTAAAGCATCCGGTGTGTGCGCATAATCTACGATACTCGTAATTTTTTTTTCGACATTGTAAGTATAATCGAATCTACCTTCAGCACCTTTCAAGCTGCTGAGTACTATTAATATTTCATCTTTCGATGTCGGCAGCAATTCCATCGCGGCAGCGAAAACAGCGAGTAGATTATAAGCATTGAATTCGCCAATCATCCGTGCATGAAAATCTGCGCCGTCGAAAGTGAGATGCAAACCTTCTAAACCATTTTCTAAAATTTTAGCACGATAAGTCGCCATTTTTTTCAGTGCGTAACTAATGCGCCGCGCTTTTGTATTTTGAATCATAATTTGTCCGTTCCGGTCATCGTTGTTCGTAATAGCAAATGCAGACTTATCCAACCCGTCAAAAAGTTTGCGTTTGGCTTTCAGATAATTATCGAAAGTTTTATGATAATCGAGATGGTCATGCGTGAGGTTTGTAAAAACGGCACCGGCAAAATGCACACCCGCTACGCGATTTTGTTCAAGCGCGTGACTTGATACTTCCATAAAAGCAAACGCGCAACCGGCATTGCGCATATCGGCAAAAAGTTTTTGTAACGACAACGGATCGGGCGTTGTGTGTGTCG
>JAYTNA010000421.1:0-5523 GCA_043748865.1 Saprospiraceae bacterium | reverse complement strand
ATTCTCGGCATTCGCGATTATTTTTCCAAAATGAATTTAAAAAAAGCGATTCTCGGTTTATCCGGCGGCATTGATTCGGCTGTGGTTGCGGCGTTAGCTGCCGATGCGTTGGGTGCAAAAAATGTGCGGTGTATCCTCATGCCTTCTCAATTTTCGAGCGATCACTCCGTGAACGATGCGCGGTTGTTAGCGGAACGTTTGGGAATTCAATACGACATTGTACAGATTCAGCCGATGTATGATTCTTATATGCAAACTTTGTCGGCGCATTATTTCGGAATGCCTTTCAATATTGCCGAAGAAAATTTACAAGCGCGTGTACGCGGCACTTTGTTGATGGCGTTTTCAAATAAATTCGGCAACATTTTACTCAATACTTCTAATAAATCGGAAATAGCTGTCGGTTACGGTACGCTTTACGGCGATATGTGCGGCGGGATTTCTGTCATCGGCGATATTTATAAAATGGAAGTTTATGCATTGGCGCGTTATATTAATCGCAATGCCGAAATAATTCCGAACAACTCGATAGAAAAAGCACCGTCTGCAGAGTTGCGTCCGAATCAAAAAGATTCGGATAGTTTGCCGGATTACGATATTTTAGATAAAGTTCTTTATCAGTACATAGAAAAACGTCAAGGACCGAAAGAAATAATTGCGATGGGTTTTGACGAAAAATTAGTACACCGCATTTTGCGTTTGGTGAATATTAATGAATTTAAGCGCGAGCAAACGGCACCGGTTTTGCGTGTTTCGCCAAAAGCATTCGGTTCAGGGCGAAGAATGCCGATAGTCGGGAAGTATTTGGCTTAAGGAACGCGAAATAAATAAAATTAAAAAGTCCGTCAACCCAACCGGTTTGACGGACTTTTTGTTTAAAGTGTACTTGTTTTACATTGATAAAATTTAGTTTTGATAAAAAAAAATCAAACAGAAACTCTGCGGATTTTGTCCTTAATCGTCTTTATAAGTGCCGGCGAAGCAGTGCGACGATTGACATTACTTCTTAAAAAACTACGGAAGCGTTGTTCTTCTTCCACCGCTTGGTGGATAGATGGATTGTTTTTCATGTCACTGTGAAAACGCTTGACATCATCATGTGTCATTGCGTCGTCTAAGTACAGGTTAACTCGTTGAAATAAATTCGGATACGAAGCCTGCTCTGTCATTTAGGTAGGTAATAGTTTGTACCGAATTAAGCGCAAAAAAAAACGCTTACCGGAATTGTTGAAAAATACTGTTTTAAAACATAATGAACAAAATTGCTGCCAAGTTGAATTAATAAGTATTTGATGTTTGAAGATGCGGTAAGAAAAAATAATTAATAATGAACAAAGAATAATCCTGTAAAATATGATTGTCAATTAATTATAAAATTTTTAATTACTCTTTTTCTGCGTTTAATTAAATAATAAAGTAAAGTAAGAACAAAAGTAATTAATTTTTTCTAATTGTCAATACCTTCTTTTTTTTCAGTAGTGACATAACCCAATTTATCAGCGTAAGATTTCAATTCTGCTTTCAATAAAGCACGCGCGCGAGATAATCTTGAACGCACCGTACCAATCGGAATATCGAAAATACTGGCTAATTCTTCATATTTAAACTCTTCAATGTAACACAAGAGTAAAATTGTTCTGTAATCAAGCGGTAAATGATGAATGGCAGTCATTATTTCGTCACCCATTTCGTCAACAATAAAATTATCTTCTTCCTCCGGTATATAATTGTGTGCATGTTCCTCTTCCGGCGTTGTGAAAGCTTCTTCTATATCTACTTGTTTGCCGCGCCGTTTTCTTTTTCTGTAATAATTGATAAAAGTATTTTTCATTATTCGGAACAACCAAGCGCGTGCATTCGTGCCTTGATGATATACTTCGCCGGCATTATACGCTTTCAACAGCGTATCTTGTGTTAAATCTTCAGCTTCTCCTTCATCTTGCGTTAAATAATACGCAAAATTTGTGAGCGCGTCAGCGTGCGGCAAAAACTCTTGCTCGAATATATGATCCTTTTGATTCAAATCAATTAATTACATTTTACGAATTACGAATTATGGATTTTTAGCTTTAAACTGCAAATTTCGCATTTTACTTTGAAAAACTTACTACTTAGAAAAAATAATTAAATTTTAAACCATAGAGGCACATAGTTTAAATAGTTTTTCCATTGTCCTTTTTCCATTGTCCTTTTTCCATTATCTATTGTCCATTATCTGTTGTCCATTATCTGTTGTCCATTATCTATTGCCCATTATTCATTGTCAATTGTCCATTATCTATTGTCCATTGTCCATTATATTTACTTGTTCTAAACCTGAAACATTTTCTTCAAACCACCGCACAGGTGTTTGATTTTTATCTCCGGTGGCGGTGTCGCACATAAAAAAAATATAGTAAAGTTGTAAACAATAACCTATTTTTTCCATTAGCCAATGTAAGCGATGTAGAGCAGCTTCAGGTTTCTGATGTAAAGCAAACATTTTCCAACAATAATAGGCTTCGTCGTGTTGGTGAATAATATCTATGATGCATATATCGGAAATTATTTTTTGTGCGAAATTAGCAGCCAAAACAGCGTGATGTCTCGTCCAATCACGCGGATTACTTTTGTCTTCTCGTATTTTGAAAGTATCATGCAATAGAGCGATGATACGCAATATTTGACGGTCTTTAGTAGAAAGTTTAGGTAAAATATTATCCAAATTATTGAAAACTTCAACTACATGATATACTACCTTTCCTTCAGGATGCCCGAAACGCGGTTCTCCCCAATCTAAACCTTTTAATATTTCCGGAATAGACAACAAGTAACGTTCAGTTTCAGTTTCGGGCTTTAATAACGTTAATATTTCTTTTTCGGTCATCAAGAATAACGAACAATGAATAATGAAAAATGAACAATCCCCAACCGGAAGTGTTTAAAAATAGTGCTCTAAAAACGCTTGTCGCTTGTCTGTGAAAATTTCGACACTAAATTGAAATAAAACTCGAAGAAACAAAATTTTTATCAATCTCTAAGAGTTTAAAAATATTTTTCTGAAAAAATCGTCCAATATAATGTAAGTTTTATCGAAATTTTTTTATCAAGGAACTTTCAAAAGCATAAGTTTGCTTTATACTTTGAAACGTTTTTAAAAAATGTAGTTCCTTGTCGGTATAAATTTTTTTAGAGGATTATTATTAAAAAAGGAAAACCAAAAATTATTATATTCTGAACGGAATATATTAGCTCTTAATGTTTTTTTTGTAACTGCGCGTTAATCTTTCGTTAAAATATATTTTTTAAATAACACAATTAAATCCAAAAACGTTAATAGCTCGTACATTAATAAAACAAAAGCCTTTTTCTTTAAGACAAAAAAATCCATTTATCTTATGCGTAATATTGTTTCTCTCATTTGTGCCGGATTAATAGGCGGATTAATTGTAGTGGGTGCGATGAAAGTTTTTGACAAAAATATCAATGTCTCACCAAAAACTTCATTAGCAAAATATGTGAACAATGAAACAATTGTCCCGGCAGGTAGCACTGATTTATCGCAATCGGCAGCATTGGCTTCGCCTTCAGTTGTTTACGTTCAAGTATCAGAATCAAAAGAAAGTGCGTACAACCGCAGCCAACAAGATGGTAGTCCTTTTTCTTTTTTTGGTTACAATCAAGGTCCGCAAAAAGGTACAGGCTCAGGTGTCATTATTTCCGATGACGGTTATATCGTTACAAATAACCACGTTGTAAGTTTGGGTGAAAATGATAATATAATAACGGATGTAAAAGTCACTTTATCCGATAAAAAAGAATATAAAGCAAAAGTGGTCGGCAGAGACCCGAAAACCGATTTAGCTGTTCTGAAAATTAATGCCACCGGTTTACCCGCAATACAAAAAGGTAATTCGGATAATATACGTATCGGCGAATGGGTTTTAGCTATCGGTTATCCATATAACATCGGTACAACCGTTACAGCCGGCATTATCAGTGCAATAAATAAAAAATTCGATGACACGGAACGTTTGGGAAGTAAAGAAAAAATTCAAGATTTTATTCAAACTGACGCCGCCGTTAATCCCGGAAACTCGGGCGGTGCTTTAGTAGATGCTCAAGGGCGTTTAATCGGCATCAACAGTGCGATTGAAACACATACGGGAAGTTTTGAAGGCTATTCATTCGCTATTCCCGTCAATTTAATGTCGCGCATTATTGATGATTTAATTAAAAAAGGAAAAGTAGAACGTGCGGCACTCGGTATCAGTATGATTGTTGATAGTCAGTTTGCCTCTGCAGTAAAGGATATGGATTTGAATGTTTCGCAAGGCGTTCTTGTTGATAAAGTTTTGGATGGCACATCTGCACAATACGGCGGTATTTTACCAAAAGATGTGATTGTCAAAATTGATGATACGCCTGTTCGCACTACCGTAGAACTTCGTGCAAAAATAGCTAAATCGCGCGTTGGAGATGTTTTGAAATTAACGGTTTTCAGAGGCGGTCAAACGCGTGAACTTCAAGTTACTTTAAAAAGTGCTGGTTGAATTAATTAAGAATTAAGAATTTTTTGTAACATTATTCTAATTCCTTAAAAATATATTTTACTCTAATTAAACTTTGTCCTGAGATTTTTGTTTAATAGAGTGAAGAAACTTGTTTAAAGTTGGTTTTTCGTTTTGTTTTGATGCATTCGATCTTACAAGGTCGAATGCTTTTTTTTGGTAGAAAGTATCATATATAAAGTAGAAAGTAAAAGGTAAAGAATAAATCTTTCTACTTTTTACTTTCTACCTTACAATTCCCTACACGCTTTATAAACATCACCCCAATCTTCGCGGTGTTTGATAACGGTTTCTAAATATTCACGCCAAACGATATTATCTTGCGTCGGATCTTTTACAACTGCACCGATGAGACCGGCGGCTAAATCATCGGCACTCAAACGCCCGTTACCGAAATGTCCCGCTAAAGCTAAACCGCTATTGACAACCGAAATGGCTTCGCCCGTACTTAAAGTGCCGGAAGGTGATTTTATTTTTGTTTTACCATCAGTCGTCACGCCATTGCGCAACTCTCTGAAAATAGTTACAATGCGTTGAATTTCTTTTAATGTCGGTGCTTCTGCCGGCAGTTTATAAGCTTTTGCTAAACTTGATACGCGGGTTTGTACGATTTCAACTTCTTCGTTAATAGTATTAGGCAAAGGCAAAATGACGGTATTGAAACGCCGTTTCAATGCGCCGGATAATTCATTCACACCTTTATCGCGATTGTTCGCAGTGGCAATTACATTGAAGCCTTCGACGGCTTGAATTTCTGTGTTTAATTCCGGCACAGGTAAAGTTTTTTCGGATAAAATTGTAATGAGTGTATCTTGTACGTCACTGCCAATGCGCGTGAGTTCCTCTATACGCGCAATTTTTCCTTCGCGCATCGCTTGCATCATCGGCGTTTCAACTAAAGCATTTTCGCTCGGTCCTTCCGATAATAATCGCGCATAATTCCACCCATAACGAATTGTTTCTTCACCCGTAC
>JAYTNA010000420.1:0-2221 GCA_043748865.1 Saprospiraceae bacterium | reverse complement strand
CGAAGCTCCTGGCTGAAGCCAATTGCAAGGGAGAATCCATTGCTATTTTGAGCGGGTTTATTCCGCTGAATTTTGCTGAAAACCCTTCCTTGCCGTTGGCTTCAGCCGACGGAACTCTAAAATAGGTTCTCGGCTTTAGCCAAAGCTCTTTTTTGCGAAGAAACGCGAAGATTTTGGCTAAAGCCGTCACTTCCTTTCTTTCCCCACCGGCTGAAGCCGGTGTCTATTCAAAAGAAGTTATAATGCAGTTTAATTAATCAAAATTCATAATTCGCGAGTTTTATTTATAAAAAAGTCCCTAATTTTTCATTTTGAAAAATTAGGGATAACTTATGCTTTGCTTAAAAATAAAAGAACGACTAAAATTGCGGTCGCGCCATTTCAAAATTGACGCGCAAACCGCCACCGACATAAAATGTATTTTGATTGAGTGTTACATCGTCGCTCATTTTTTTTCGTGCGTAAGTTTGAAAGGTCAAAAACATATTGTGATACAATTGCCACGAAGCGTCTAAAGTGACGGTTGTAATATTGCAATGTACACCTTGACCTACATAATTGCCGTAATCGGAAACACGCGTATTGTAATTCAATAAAATATTATTACCGTAATTTTTTTTAGTCGCATCTTCACCGACATCAGCCGTCATAATCCTGCCTTCAATGACTAATTTATGGGTGGGTTGAAAACGTAACCTAAAAATAATTTCAGAAAAATTTGCACCCAGCGGATGTGCCAACGGTTGAAGATTGTTTGAATAATTCGTTGTATTATCAGTGTGTGTATAGGTGTAAGGGCGTACCATATTATACTCAACTTGCGCATCCAAATGATCAAGACCTAAAACATTAACATATTTCAGACCTAATTGCAAACTGTATTTATTCTGCCACGAACCTTTATTATCACTGATAAGTTCTTTAAAATTAAAATCATCGAACAGAAATTGTCCGTAAACTGAAAAATGTTTTTTAAAATTCCATTTAGCATTAAGACCTACAAGCGCATTATCCGATGAGTTAGTGAGCGTTCCGAAAAAAATAACCGGATTGAGATACCGCAACTCCAATTGTTGATTGCCTTGAAACACAATGCCTTCAAATGCACCCACCGAAAAATTCGGCGTTACGTTGTAACTCAATTGGTGCAGCGCTATATATTTTTTTGTCCACAATGAGTTATCTACGTTAATTCCCCCCGTAGTATTAGTATTTAAAGCACTCAATTCTGCAAAAATATTTTGATATTGAAATTTCCCAAAATTGCTATTGAGCCGAAGGAAAAAATAATTACCTGAAAAATTGGAAAGCATTAAAGATCGAATACCATCGCCCAAGAATTGTTGCCCGTGTCCGAATTGAACATTGATATGCTTGGATACATTAAATGCAATATAGGCTTGACTTGTCGTAAAGTCGTAACCGTCCGATATTTTAAACAGGTTACTGAGATAAGGTTTATAAAAACCTGTTCCGGGTACACCGCCATATTTTTTCACAAAATCCGTTCCGAAAGTCGGAAAACGTTCTTGCATTTCAAGAATATCAGAATAGAAATAAATGCGATCGTCAATACTCCCATGCACAATCACACCGCGTGTATTATTAAAAATCAGACCTTCGGTGTCTTTTGCGTCTTTACCGAATTGAAAATTTAAAACAGGACTGATGCGTATATCAAAGTATTTGGTATCTAAAAACCATAAATCAGCCGGACGGCGATAAAATTGTTTGAAAAAACCGGTAGTTTTTTTTAAAGTATCTTCGGAAGCATATTCGGAGACAAGTTTTCGAGTAAACGAAGTCGCTTCATCCGGATTATGAGATAAATAATCCGGATTGTCGTTTAAAATATATCGAACGTCTTCTTTGTCGCGGGGCGATAATTGGTGCGTACTGTCTGCATCAATAATAAATTTTACAACATCTTTTCGTTTATATCCTTTTTGGTCAGTGTGCAGTCGCTGACTGTCACCGTATAAAATATCAAAACGGTCAACGATATGGTAGGCTGCCTCGTTGTAAAACGGGTATGATGTATTTTGAGCCGATAAAGTGTTGAATAAAAATAAGAATCCGACGCAAAAAATTAAGTGTTTATGTTTTGTCATAGAAATTTAGTTAATTAGTTAGGTTGCCGTTCGATAATTAAATAACCGCGATAGAGTACGTTAAAAAATTATAATTATAATTATAAAGGTGCAGCGCACCGTTCTCTTGG
>JAYTNA010000419.1:0-1059 GCA_043748865.1 Saprospiraceae bacterium | reverse complement strand
CCCTACAAAAAAATGTAAATCGAAAATCAAAAAGTAATAGTAACAAGAAATTAAGCGTTACTTGTGTTCTACTATTCAAAATATGAAATACAGTTATTGCGCGCTTTTAATTATTTTTTTATCGGGTATTGTTGGTTGTGAAGATGTTAGTTACACGCCCAAACCGCGTACTTATCCGCGTATCATTTTTCCGGAGAAGGCTTATGAGATATATAATACAGCTTGTCCGTTTCGATTTCAATATCCGAAATACGGCAGAGTAGAGCGCGACACCGTTTTTCTCGGCAAAAAAGCACCATCCGATTGCTGGTTCAATGTGCAGGTAGAATCACTCAACGCGGTGGTGCATTGCAGTTATTATCCGATTGGCGGCAAAAATACTTTGGAAAAATTGCGGAACGATGCTTACGAACTTGCCGGCAAACACAACGTTAAAGCCGATTATATTGATGAATTGCCGGTCAATAAACCTAATCACGTAAGTGGTTTTGTTTTTAATATCGAAGGACAAGCAGCTTCGCCGTTTCAATTTTATTTAACAGATAGTACGCATCATTTTTTGCGTGGTGCTTTATACATCAACGCCAATGTGAAAGGCGATTCGTTGAAGCCCGTCATCGAATTTATGAAAACAGATGTCTTGGAAATGATTAATACTTTTGAATGGAAGTAAAAAGACGATAGACGATGGACGATGGATAAATAGAAGTTGGCGACAACACGATTACGTGTTGTCGCCAACTTTTAATTTTTAATTCATTCCGTCACCCCAATATAACTTTTCTCTTTGATGAAAGGCGATACAAACATAAACAACACGCCGGTTGCTGCACAAATACCCGTAAACAACCAAAAGAAACTGGCGCCTTGAAATTGTGCAAAGAAACCTTTGTGTTGACTGTTATTATGTATCAACGATACAATCACATTACCTACCGTCACCGTCAATAATCCGCACGCGGCGATTGTTGATTTCATGCTCGGCGGCGCTTGTGTGTAAGCATATTCTAAAGCAGTTATCCAAATTAAAATTTCACCGCACGTTAAGAATACATAAGC
>JAYTNA010000418.1:0-2715 GCA_043748865.1 Saprospiraceae bacterium | reverse complement strand
TTGAAAGTTAAAAAAAATTAACTTTCAAGTTTCTACTTTCAACTATTGTCTGAATCCGCCGCGATTAGGTTGATTAAATCCTTTCGGCATTTTATTGTTTGAAAGCGAGTGCATCATTTCTCGCATTTGGTCGAAATTTTTTATAAATTGATTAATTTCTTCCAATGAACGCCCGCACCCTTTTGAAATGCGTTTTTTTCTGCCCGAACTCATTAAATCCGGATTAGCGCGTTCTTTCGGTGTCATAGATTGAATCACGCACTCTACTTTTTTAAAATCTTTATCGCTGATGTCAACATCTTTCAACGCTTTAGCTGCACCGGGAATCATACTCATCAACGATTTTAAATCGCCCATTTTTTGGATACTTTCCATTTGTTTCAAAAAATCATTATAATCGAACTTATTCGCTTTCATGCGCTTTTCAATGCGCTTCATCTCCTCGTCATCGAATTGTGCTTGCGCTCGTTCAACGAGTGTCGTGACGTCACCCATGTTCAGAATACGTTGCGCCATCCTGTCGGGATAAAAAACATCGAGCGTATCTAATTTTTCACCTTCCGAAGCAAATTTTATCGGTTTGCCGACGGTATATTTTATACTTAAAGCTGCACCACCGCGCGTATCGCCGTCTAACTTCGTCAAAACAACACCGTCGAAATTTAAACGATCGTTAAACGCTTTTGCGGTGTTCACCGCATCTTGGCCCGTCATCGAATCTACGACAAACAAAGTTTCATTCGGTGAAATCGCATCTTTTACTTTCGCAATTTCGTTCATCATCTGCTCGTCAATCGCTAAACGACCGGCAGTATCCACAATGACGACATCACGATTTGTTTTTTTTGCTTCAATTATTGCATTAAGCGCAATTTCAACCGGATTTTTATTTTCAATTTCTTTATAAATCGGAACGCCTACTTGTCCCGCCAAAACTGTTAATTGATCAATCGCCGCCGGACGATACACGTCACAAGCAACGACTAACGGACGTTTACCGCGCTGATTTTTTAAATAGTTCGCCAACTTACCGGTAAAAGTTGTTTTACCCGAACCTTGCAAACCGGCAATTAAAATCACCGTCGGATTACCTTTCAGATTAATACCGACAGATTCACCGCCCAACAAATCTGTTAACTCGTCTTGAACGATTTTAACCATAAGTTGTCCGGGACGAATATTTTTTAAAACATTTTCCGTTCCGAGTGCGCGATCACGAATGCGATCCGTAAAATCTTTGGCGATTTTAAAATTCACATCGGCATCTACTAATGCACGACGCACATCTTTAATTGCCGCCGCAACATTGAGTTCGGTAAGTTTATTATTGCCTTGTATGACTTTAAACGCGGAGTCGAGCTTATCACTTAAACTTTCAAACATAACTATTCAATTAAAAATTAAAAATTAAAAAGCTTTTAGTAATGCAGCCTTTCTAAATTCTTGCAAATTTACGTTATGAAACTGTTGTTGTGGCGAAAAAGTTGAAAATTAATAAAACTAAAAAATCATTTTAATGAAAAACTAAATGAATTGATAAGCACTCGATAATTTTTTGTTTATTAACGAAGGGTTTCTAGTTTCAAAATCTTTATATCATCTATCAATCTTTCTATTTCTAAAGGCAGCGTTCCGTTATATAAACCGCGTAAATACCCGTTACCATCAACGAGTAAAATATGTTCGGTATGCAAAAATTCCGTAGAATCGCGGCTGAAACCAATCGCTTCTTCGGCGAAATAAGATTTTCGGGCTAAATTATAAATTTCTCCGGCATTACCTGTTAGTAAATGCCATTTATTGCTTTTGATATCGAAATTATCGGCGTAAGCTTTTAATTTTTTCACGGTATCTATCCATGGCATTACAGAAAAAGAAACCAATAAGACAGTCGTATCGTTTAGAAACGTTGTTTGAACTTTCTGCAAATTGTTTGTCATTTTCGGGCAAATACTCGGACAACTTGAAAAAAAGAAATTTGCAATTTGAATTTTTCCGACAAAATTTGTTTCAGTTATTTTTTTATTATCTTGATTGGTAAAACTAAAAGGTGCAATTTTATGAAGACTATCGTTTTGCATTTGCTTTTTGGATAACCACAGCGGCGTGAAATCGGTGGAATTATAAACCGGTAATTGTTCAGAGGTTTTGTTTTTACAAGTCGTACAAGTTATTAACGTGTAAAACAACAGGATAAAAAAAAGGTATTTCGATATAGATGACGTGAATTATAGCTTGATGTGTTTCGCTATACTTTTTTCAACAAACTTATTAGTAATACTGTCCCAAACGGAAGCACAATTTTTTACACCGGTTAAACCGTATTGCCGTCCGTTACGCGCTTCATAATTCGCACTTAAAATACCGTCGGCATACCAAGCACGTTGTAACCCGATTTCATAACCGCTTTCATAAAAATTTTCAGTTGCCGGTTGTCCTGTAGAATACCAAGTTTGAGATTTGCCTTCGTGATTATCGTTCTTAAAATTGTAAACAAATTTTAGCTGTCCGTTTTGCCACCAACCTTGATGTATACCTTCTTTTCTGCCGAGATGATACAAACGCTCTTCTGCGCGTTTATGATTCGGATACCATTTGCGCGTCCAACCTTCTTCCAGACCGGCATAATAGGGGATAATTTCCGCCGTATCTTTTTCACTATAATTTGAAAATAAAAATCCGGTAAAAGGTTTGCCGGCTCTCAGAAATATCCCA
>JAYTNA010000417.1:0-2094 GCA_043748865.1 Saprospiraceae bacterium | reverse complement strand
AACATCGCCGACATTTTCGCACCCGTGGTATTGCGCACCGCAAAAATCGGAATCTTAATGCTGTCGCCTACTGCACCTTTTTCTAAAACGAGACTGTCGCGGTTGTCGTTGCGGTGAGTGAAGATGACGGCTTTCGCGCCTTGTTTTTGTGCGGAGAGTGCCATCAATGTCACATCCGTACATTTTCCTAAATCTATAATGACGACTTTGCCGTTGATATCGCCGTTAACGTTGTTGCAACCGTGCGAAACTTTTAGCGTGGTTTGTGTTTTTTGAAACGCGCAGGTATCGCATTTTTTTGTACCCCAAGTATGAACGGTATCGTTACCCGCTACCAAAGTGCCGACAAATTGCCTTTTGGCATCGAAAAGTGTACTTGTGTTGCCGCCGAAATCGGCGGGAGCGATGCGGTATTTGGCACCGGTATTATACACAGCTACCATAACCGTATCGTAACGCGGTGCGGTTTGTGCTTGTGCCAATGTTGTACAGCACACGAAAAATAAAAAAATTATAATTGATTTTTGCATTTTTTTAAATTTTTAAATTGTGAAAAAAGTCTGAACCATGATTTTTTTTGTTTCTTTTGATTTTCCTGATTTTTTACGCTTATCAAAAAAATCAAAAAAATCATAGTTCAGACAATTTGTACTTACTTTCATTAAAACCTTTCTTCTCGCACTAATTTACCGTTTTCGTAATATCGCGCTTTCGTTTTATTACCGTAAAAGAAATCCTGCTCCTCAATAAGTTGATTCGCTTCGTCGTCGCTGTATATTTTACGGGTGCCGTGCTCTTCGTATTTATCCAACTCTCCAGCATGATAAGTCGAATAATCTAATCGCCCGTTCTGACGATAATGTTTTTCAATACCTCGAACACCGTTACTGTATTCAACCGTAGCACTAAGTTTACCTTTTTCGTCAAAATAACTTGTCAATCCGTCTAATTTATCCATTTTGAACTTTTCAATGTAAATAAAATTACCATTAGAGTTATAGTATTTACGTTCACCGTCAGGTTCTCCATAGCAGCAAAAATCATTTTTTATTTTACCGTTAGAATAAAACTCTAAACTCCTGCCGACTAATGTGTCGTTTCTAAATTGCATGATACCAAGAATACCTTTGCTATGTCCCTTTCCATCTGAGTAAAAAGATTTCCAGATTCCTTGATGTCGTCCGAGACTATCTCTAATATAAGAAAGATTAGTATGAGTTGTATCAATACCGTCATAACTCGTCTGTTGAGCACGAACCCTAATATTGTTGAATAAAAAGTTGCAAATCAAAAAAATAAAAAAATTTTTCATGTTAATAATTTTCTTTAGTTACATCTAATCTTAAAATACGATATGGATCTACTGAAAATGGCGTTTGAACATTAATTTTCAACCTCCAATCGTCACGAAGTTTCAATCTTGCTTCAGATGAATTATTCACTTGAAGATAAACATCACCAGGTGTTGCAGTTCTAACTATGCCGGAATAGGTAAATTTTTCATCTTCATCTTCTTCTTTTGCAGCAACTTCAAGTCCTCCGGAAAATGGACTTCCGGAAAAGAGAACAGTAGTTGCCGGATCATTTCCTACGGATATAATTAAAGCATCAGGATGAGCTAAAGGGCTAAATTCTACCGTAATTATATCACCCGGATATGCATATAATGCAGCCCAATTTCGCTCATTATTACCATTTTTAAAAGAGGATCGAGTATACTCCTTTGATTCTCCTTTAGGGAAAGGATTTATTGAAATCTTTTCATCGTTTTTAGAACCATTGCCAATAGGCCGAACTTTATTGTTACGCTCTGCTTTACCTCCTGCGGCAGCATTAGGCTCGGACTTAGGATGCTGTACAAAGAACCTAAACCAATCTTTATTTTGGTATTTTGCGGCAAGTTCATTTGCCTTCGCCTGTATTTCTTCAGGTGTTTTACCCTCATCATGCAGTTTTTGTAATTCTGCACCAATATACTTTTGAAATTGTTTTTCAGACCGTTTTCTGTCATTGTCACGAAGAGCTTTGTCAAATAATAATTCAATAGTTGATTGCCCTTCAAAATCGTACCCGCGTCCGGAACTCTGCGGCTCA
>JAYTNA010000416.1:0-4333 GCA_043748865.1 Saprospiraceae bacterium | reverse complement strand
AATTTTGAATCGTATCCGCCAATTTTTTTCCGATAGGTATCAATCTTTCTTTATTTCCTTTACCAATAACTTTGATTCTATTGCGCGAAAAATCTATTTGAGAAATTTTCAAATTGACCAATTCGCTGCGCCGTAAACCGGTGTTGTATAAAATTTCGACAATTGTTTTGTCGCGTATGTCTTCAAAACTATTTCCCCATTCAATATCATCCAACAAATTATCCATTTTGGTTTCGGATACAGTTGTTGGCAATCGTTTTGCAATTTTAGGCGAAGTTACTTTCAACATTGGATTAAGCGTAATAATTTCGCGTTTTTGTAAGAATTTAAAAAAAGTTTTTAAGCATGAAAGTTTTCTGTTAATACTCCGTGCCGTGATTTTTTCTTCCATCAAATGTACAACCCATGAACGGATATGGGTGTGCTTAATTAATTTTATGTTTAGTTGGTGAGACTCTGAGGCGGTTTGTGCTTGAATATTTGATTTGACTAAACGACTAATTAACTGACCGACTAACTGACTGTCAACAAAATTAATAAATTGCGTCAAATCATTGCTGTAACTTAAAACAGTATTGGCGGCAAATCTTTTTTCGATTTCAATATATCTAATGAATGCTTCGTGATAAACAAGAAGCGGTGAATCCTGCAAACCTGCAAGACTCACCGCCTCTTGTTTATCATCTAAAGATGTTTCATTCATCAGCTTTTCATTATTAAAACTAACAACTCAACCAGTTCAAAGTAATATTTTCCGGTGCGCGCATCCGTTCGGCAACCCGCGCATAACGCGAAGACAATTTACATAAATACTCTTGCGCTTTCGCCGCTTGCCCTTCCAAACCGGTGATGGATTCGATATTCCAAAGTTCTACTAAATGCTCGATAATTTTTGCATAATCGAACATCGTATAGATACCGATTTTTTGAGTGATTGCCGAAAAACGTTCAAATAAATCAGGTTCTTTATCGCTGTTGATACCGACCGCAGGCATAACTATTTGTGTACGCATCATTGTTTCGAACGAAAGCATTGCACCGTTCGGATCAATTTCAAATATGCGCGACATAAAACTTTTGTACGCTTTTTCGTGACGCGCTTCGTCACCGGCAATTGTTTTACAAATACGCGACAAGACACTGTCGCCGGCTTTGTCTGCAAGTTTGCCGGTATTAAGGTGAGAAATTTTTGTGGCGCGTTCTTGAAACGACGTATAAATCATCGTTCCATAAGGACACGCTTCAGTTTTCGGATCAAAACCGTTTGTGATTAAGCGTTGGATGACAATTTCAACTTGCTTCATGTCCACTCTGCCTGTGAGATATAAATATTTATTGAGCAAATCTCCGTGCCGATTCTCCTCAGCCGTCCAACCGCGAGACCAACTTACCCAAGGATTTTTACTGGTTAAATTCCTTTCTTCATTAATGCCATTCACCAAATTAAAATAAGTTTGATAACTCGGCAATGCTTCTTCAGTAATCATATTACCGACGAGTGACAACATCACTTCGTTCGGCAAACCGGCGGAGCGCGTTCTAAGTAAACGAATTTGGTCTAAAGCATCTTCAGTATTCATCGTCGGTAGAAAATCGGATGGCTGCCAACAAGTTTCGGCATCTACTAAAATGGAATCTACCGCTTCTTGTACTAAAGGTTCTACCTGTTTAATAACTTCAATCTTAGTTTGAAGTCCGCGAGATATATTTGGCGCAAGCAATTCTGACATGGCGATATAATTATGATGTTACGTTAATTATTGATTATTGGCGATTGGTTACCGGTTATTGATTTATGAATTCATATTCCGGAATTCATAATCAATAACCCAATAGTTTATCGTAGTGCAAATATACTAATTTACAACCATTTCCAACTATTTTCAATAACGAAAAACAATATTTGACAATAATAGGAAGTTTTTTTTATTGACAATTGATAGTTGAAAAATAATAATTTCTAATTTTCAGATGACAATTGAAAAAGCTGTATTAATAAAGGTAAAGGCATTTCTGCCATCGTTTCATCAAACAAATTTTCTGAAGATAGAGACGTATCATTCGGGGATAAAGTCACACTCAAACCCTGTTTTGCTTTTTCTCCTAATTTTTTTCTTTCTCCGGCTTCGTATTTAGAAAACGTGCGACGCAAAATCGGCAGCAGTTCTATAAAATTTTCGGCTTCTAATCTTTCTAACCATACGTATAAAATATGCCATAAGGTTTCATCGTATAGTAAAATCATACCGCTTCCTTTCAAAAAACCTTCTAACCAACCGGCAGCTTCTCGCGGTTCATTACCTTTCGATAGTGAAAAACCGAAAGATTTACTCGTTTCTTCTCCGGTTATAACTTGTGCGTCGAAAAGCAAACGCGTTGTACAACCTTTGATAATTGCTTGAATGCCATTTTTATCTTTTATTTCTTTCAAGGTCGAAAACCACTCGGTCAGTCGGTTAGATGGTTGGTTAGTTAGCCGATTAGTTAACTCATGAACTGAAGGACTTACCGACCAACTTACTAACAGACTATCATGTACTTTTCGTATCAACTCAAACATTTTTTGCGCCGTATCTTCATCTAAACCATAACAAGCAGTCGGCAAACCGATACAAATTCTTGTGAGCAATGATTCTAATAAAGCGTTGATGTGCGTCAAATCCGTTTTGCGCACGTTGCCGTAACGACCAATATCCGATAAAGGAATAATCGTTGCCATCAATTCTTGAATATCCGGTGAGGTGCTCGATACTTCATCTATTTTAGTCAAAAGCATTTCTATCGCCGAAAACATTTCTGCCGGTATTGCTTGTGCTATGCGTACAGATAAAAAAGACAGCGAAATACCAGTTTGTGCGACTTCATGAATAAGTAAATTTGTAGCTGATTGTTCGATTGTATTTCCCCAAATACCTTTCTCAATGAGGTTGACGAGCATTTCAGGTTTCCATTTCAAATTCCAAACCTCTTTGAAAGTGCCTTTGCTACGTTTTTGGGTCGTACTACCCCACCCTATTTTCAGAATGATGAGTCGATGTAAAAAAATACTGCGTGCTAAATCTAAATTTTTTCGCAAATCTAATTCTTGCATTTTTTGTTCTGCTGTTTGTGCCAATCGAAGTTGTCGAATTTTTTCTTCAAAATCCGCTTGAAGCGGTAATTTTGGAATACTATCTGGGACTTTTCCCATCACCGAACCAACTATTAAATCTTTACGCACCAATTCCAACAAAACCGCATCGCCCATACACATAACGGTTTGGGTCGCTTCATTCATTTCAAACAAACCCGCTCGCGATAAATTGCGCATACCGGCAAGTGCCTCCGTCAACCGCACTGCTTCTATCACATGTGCAGTAGAAATATCCATTTTTTTTTCTCGAAACAAACGCGCTACTTTTGTCAACCATAATTCACCGGTATCTTTTGGATATTTCCATAAATGTCCATACCACCCGGGCGAAGTAATGCCTGCACCGTAACCGGACTGCATCCATAACCTGTCATTCGTCCAAGGTATCCATGTTACACCGACTTTAATTTTTGTTTTCGGTAATTTTTTTATAATGGCTTCATGTTCCTTTTCGGTTTTCTCTAAATCGCATAAAGCCGGGGCGTGCCATGCTCCGCACACTATAACTATATTTGTAAACATTTCGCGCTGCGCTTGCCGTATGATTTGTCCCATATACGCTTCGCGAAAAATATTTTCTTTATCGAGTGAGGATGGAATACCTGCTTTTCGCAATTCAGACATCATCAACATCACGGCTTCAAAATGTGTTTCGGGATTAGTCGGTTGGTCGGTTAGTCGGTTAGTCGGTTGGTCTGAACGTCCCGATAAACCTACTGATTCAAAGTTATGTTCCCACCACAATTCCGAATCATCATAGCCGGCAATTTCTGCAAAATAATCTAAAGGATTTTTTAGTCGGTGAGTTGTTTGCTCTTGGACTAACTGACTAACCGACTCACCGACTAACCGACTACCCCTCATTTCCCAACCAATCGCTATCGGCAAATCCATCATACGCACCGGAATTTTATTGGTGTTGGCATATAACATAGCTTGCCATTCAGGAGAGTATTCCGCTAACGGATAAAAAGAAGCGCGTTGCGGTTGCGCTTCGTCGTAACACAACACGGCAACAGGCGGTTTCAAATATTTGTCGCCGACCAAGTGTGTCATAGCATTTAATTCCGGCGGCGACTCGACGAGAATCATATCCGGTTGAATTTTTTTCAGCATCGCCACGACATTTTTCGCCGATCCTACACCGTGATGTCTGATACCGAGAATGGTGATGGGCATTTATTTAATGATGTAACTAAT
>JAYTNA010000415.1:0-5160 GCA_043748865.1 Saprospiraceae bacterium | reverse complement strand
GAGTAGGGTAGAAGTGCCGCAAATTGCGGCGGCAATGTGTTCCGATACCCAAGATTTTGCAGTGCCGGGCAAACAATACAACAACAAAGCACGATCGGTAGCGAGTGTTGCCACGGCAATTTCCATCAATCGCCTATTGCCAATATATTTTGGTGAGATGGTAAAACCACTTTTCGTTTTTCCGCCCATTAAATACAAAACAACCGCATTAGGCGACAACAACCAATTGGGCGGGCGATGACCGGTGTCTTCTTTTTTAAGTGTGTCGAGTTCTTCGGCAAATTGGTGTTCGGCGTGTTGGCTTATTATTTGTTTCATAAAATGATAGTCGGTTAGTCGGTTAGTCAGTTAGTCGAGTTTAGTCGAGCTTAATCGGTTAGTCGGTTAGTCTACGAGTGTTTTTGACTAACCGACTAACCAACTAATAGACTAACCGACTAAACATCAATATTCAATTTTTCTGAACGGATAAATCAATTTTTCAAATATCCTTTCAATCAATCGGCGATCATCGGTGATAATTTCACCGGAGCCTTGCATTTGTTGATCGAATTTTAAAGTTTTTCCGAAGTTAGTTACCAAACCTTTCGGCAAATTTATACGTACGGCTAATTTATTTTGATCTTTAGGCATCAACGATTTACTTTTTACAAAACCTTCTACAAATCCGTACTGCTGATAACCGTAACTATCAAATTTTATAATCACGCGTTGATTTTCGCGCACTTTACCGCTCAACGCTGCCGGTACTGTCAATAAACCAAGAACGCCGTTACCGTTTTTGGGAATAATATACATCAACTCTTCGCCTTCACGCACGTTAAGTTTTTCAGATAAATTGCCGGTATTAAACGTGACTTTGCCGGAAATCGGCGCAATAATAAGATATTGTTGCTTCCATTTTTCTAATGCACTTTTCAATTGATTTATGGTTTCAACCAAGCCGACATATTTATTATTATTCGTTTCACTCGATGTTTGTTGGACATCAATGATACCACGTCTGAGTTGAAGTATTTGTCCGTCCAATTCTCCGATGCGCGTTTGGATATTTTTTTGTTCTTGCTCGTAAGACACCACCTCTTTTCTTATATTTTGTAATTCGTTAAGAGAAACAATGTTGTCGGTATATAATTTTTGTTGCTGTTTGAAATGATCGCGTGCAATTTCTACATTTTTTAAAGCACCGACATTTTTTTCTTGTTCTGTGCGTTTAATACGCTCGTAATTATTTATTTGCCGATTGATTTGTTCGGTATTCAGAGATACAATGTTTTGACTTTTTTTGAATTGATAATCTTTTAAGGTTTGAACAAAAGTAGAATAGGTTAATTGTAAATCACCCAAACGCAAATTCACTTCCGGTTGAAGTTTTTTGATGCCGGTTTCGTCTAAAGTATTGAGTTGATTAACAAATGTATCTAAGGTTTTTATATCCTCGAAATTTGCAGTGTTTTGCAACAACACGACTTGTTGCCCGGCATCGACATTATCGCCGTCTTTAACTGCTAAGTTAGAAATATAACCGACAGCACGTGATACAACAGGTACGGGCGGATTTTCAGTAGTCATCGCAATTTGTCCGGCAATAATGTCCGGATATTTAACGATATAACTTACATAAAGCATCGCTAAAACGCTTAAAGCGACAACGGTTGTTCCCCATCGCACTAACCAACCGGGTGGTGTGCCGAGAATTTCTTGAACATCGTCACTGCGCAGTTCTATTTTATCGTAATCCTCCAAAACAATTACAAATTACAAATTACAAATTACGGATACAATTACAAATTACGAATTACGAATTACGAATTTTTTTTTGTAATTTGTAATTCGTAATTCGTAATTATTAACTCATTGCCATTTGCGCATTATCCCAAACTTCCATTTCTATGTCAAGATCTTTTTTCAACTGCTCGAAACGAATGACAGTTTTTTGATAATCCGCTTTTTTATAAAAATTGACATCACCCATATCGTTAGAAATTTTTTTGATTTCTGCTTCTAAATCGGCAATGCGTTTTTCACTGTTTTTAATGGTGCGTTCCCATTTCGATTTTTCCTTATCGTCCGCACTGTTTTTGTTGTTTTTAGTACTAGCCGCTTGAACATCACGCATTTCCACTTCGCGCATATTATCCATCTTGCGGCGTTCCAAGAAATAATTTACATCGCCGAGGTGTTCATAGAGTTTTTTATCTCTAAACTCAATTGTTCTGTTTGTCAAATCCGTTAAAAAATCTCGATCGTGTGACACAATAATCAATGTGCCGTCATACTGCATAATCGCATCTTTCAAAATTTCTTTTGAAAGCATATCCAAGTGATTCGTCGGCTCATCAAGTACCAATAAATTAAACGGATTGAGTAGCAAACAAGCCAAAGCTAAACGCGCACGCTCACCACCACTAAGAACAGAAACTTTTTTCTCCGCATCTTCTCCCGAAAACATAAACGCTCCAAGTATTGCTCTAATGCGCGTCCGCATTTCCGGCGGACAATGGTTTTGCATCGTTTCTTCTAAAGTGATATTCGGTTGAAGTGCTTCTGCTTGATTTTGTGCATAATAGCCGACGGCAATATTATGTCCCAAATTAATTTCGCCGCCACTAAGCGGTTCTCTATCTATTAAAATTTTTGCAAGTGTCGTTTTGCCTTCCCCGTTTTGTCCGACAAAAGCAACGCGATCGCCTCTGTCCAATTTTAATTCAATATCATTTAAAATAACGGAAGTACCGTAACTTTTAGACAATTTTTTTGCATCAATGACCACCTGTCCGCTGCGCGGTGCCGGCGGAAATTTAATATTCATCGAAGTTTTGTCCGGCTCGTCGAGTTCTATACGTTCAATCTTATCCAATTGTTTCTGCATAGATTGTGCCATGCTCGTCTTTGTGGCTTTCGCCATGAAACGATTGATTGTCTTTTCGCGCTCGGCTATAAATTTCTGCTGATTTTTAAAAGAATTTTCCAACAAAGCGCGACGTTCAGCGCGTAATTCTAAATAACGCGAGTAGTTGGCTTTATAATCGTACATTTTCCCCAACTCGATTTCGAGTGTGCGTTTCGTCACATTATCCAGGAAAGTTTTATCGTGCGAAATAACCACGACTGCCCCCGGATAATCCACCAAAAAATTTTCTAACCAAATAATACTTTCTATATCTAAGTGATTCGTCGGCTCATCGAGTAATAAATAATCCGGTTTATTGAGTAACATTTTCGCTAATTCAATACGCATTTGCCAACCGCCGGAAAATTCTTCTGTCATGCGTTGCATATCACTAGATTTGAAACCAAGTCCTTTTAATACGCGCTCCGCTTCAATTTCAGCAGAATCACCGCCAATCATGTGAAAACGTTCTGTCAATTCGGATACATCGTGAATGAGTTCCATGTACGAATCGGATTCATAATCTGTGCGGTCGTGCAGTTCTTTATTGAGTCTTTCTAAATTTTCTTCTAATTTTTTAACTTCATCGAAAGCCGTCATCGCTTCATCAATCACCGTTTTTCCGCCCGGAATAAACATATCTTGATGCAAATAACCAATCGTCGAGCCGGTGGGTCGCGCAATATTGCCGCCATCCGTCGTTTTTATCAAGCCACTGATAATTTTCATCATCGTTGATTTACCCGCACCGTTGCGCCCCGTCAAACCAATTCTGTCTCGCGTACTGATTGTAAAACTGATATTATCGAGCAGTACGCGCTCACCATAAAACACCGAAACGTTATTGACACTAATCATTTTTTGCTAAAATCTACACTGATTCTAAAAATCTTTGAATTTCGCCGCAAAGATAGGGATTTTTTGTGAAGGGAATATGAGTTAATTGTGAAATTTTTGAAAGATAAGATGTAGAGACGGCGATTTATCGCGTCTCAATGTTTATTGATTTGTACGTTTGTCGTTTGTGTGAGACGCGATAAATTGCCGTCTCTGCATTTAATAAAAATTTTATCGCTTAAATAATTAAAAAAACCTGCCGAATGTTTTTTTTTTATTAATTTTATGCGAATAATTTTCAAAAATAAATTATATACCAAAACTTACACAAGACAATGGGTAATAAAGTAGTTGACCGATAATATCTGCGCTACTACAATCAAAGTATTTTTTTTAAATGTAAGAATTATGGAACAGGTTCAGTTGTTCCGGTTATTGTTGAAATTCCTCACAATTAAACCTCATAAAAAATGAAAAAACTTTTGTTTTTGGGTGTTTTTATTTGCATTTATTTTTGCACATCGGCACAACAACAACGCGGGCTGTACGTCACCGAGAACGGCAAAGTGATTCCACCGGCAAATGAAAAAAGATTTGCTTTGGTCATCGGTAAAAGTACTTACGCTTCAAGTCCTTTGCGAAATCCGACAAACGATGCTTCGGATATCTACACTAATTTGGAATCTTTGAATTTTGAAACCGAAATTGTTACCAATGCTTCTCGTACTGAAGGGCAGCGCACATTTGGACAAGCACCTGAGGAAAATTTTTCGCTTGAAGGTTATTTTTATTTTAACCCTAAAAGTAACGATACAATTGTGCCTACTCCGCCACCTTATGTACAGTCATCACCCACCTCTAACAGCTATACCGAAACCGCAACCGGTGTTTCATTTTCTATGATGTATGTACAAGGCGGTACTTTTCAAATGGGTAGTGCGGATGAAGACGCCAGTAGCTGGGAAAAACCGGTGCATACAGTGCGCGTAAACAATTTTTATATCGGTAAATATGAAGTCACCTTTGATGAATATGACAAGTTTTGCGACGCAACGGGCAAAGAAAAACCCCGCGATGCAGGTTGGGGACGCGGTACGCGCCCTGTAATTAAAGTAAGTTGGAATGATGCCAAAGCTTATTGCACTTGGTTAAGTGAAACATCCGGTAAAAAATACCGTTTGCCGACCGAAGCTGAATGGGAATATGCTGCGCGCGGTGGCAGCAACAATATTTATTCCGGCAGTTCTGATATAGATGTTACGGGTTGGTATGCGGATAACAGCGATAAAAAAACGCATGCGGTAGGCGGTAAAGCGCGTAACAGTTTTGGTCTGTACGATATGTCCGGCAATGTTTGGGAATGGTGTAGCGATTGGTATGATGAAAAATATTACGAGAACAGTCCCGAAGATAATCCGAAAGGTGCAGCA
>JAYTNA010000414.1:0-2518 GCA_043748865.1 Saprospiraceae bacterium | reverse complement strand
TTTTGAATATCGGGTTTTACTTTATAAACAGGTACAGCAGGCGGACTTAAATCGTCTGCACCGCGATATTGCGCACTTAAACGGAAGCCAATGATTGTTTCTTTCTCTTTAGAGTTAGGTATGCCGGCAATACTTTGTCTCACTTCTTTTTGCCAAATTGGACCGGCAACATTGACGTTTAGGAAATTGTAATTGTATTTATCAAAAGGTTTTGAAGTTTCTAATTCAACGCCGCCCGTCAATTTACTTGCCGGACCTTTGGTAATAATATTAATTACTCCACCGGTGACATCGCCATATTTTGCATCTAAACCACCTGTAATAATTTGCAATTGTTCGATATCCGATACCGGAACCGTTGAACCGCGCACTAAAAAACCGTCTTCATAATAAACAGTAGCACTTGAGCGCGAACCCTTCACAAAAACTTCTCCTTTATCCGAACTTGTTGTAACACCGGCAGCCATACCGACAATGGCATTAATATTTTTAAGCGGTAAATTTTTTATTTGTTCGGAAGTAAAAACTTCTCCTTGTTGCGTCTGATCTACTTTTACAATCGGTACTTTATATTCTTTGATGATGACGGCATCCAGTAATTTGCCGTTTTCTACCATTTTGAAATCTACAACAAAAATGCCGGAAGAAATTTGAACATTGTTTTGCCGAGAAGGAATAAAACCTACCAACGAACATTCAACATCATAATGGTAGGGTTCAATACCGGTAATCCGAAACAAACCGTTATCATCTGTTTGTCCGCCGGTGATAGCAATACCGGATTTAATAATAGAAATAGTAGCACCCGGCAAAGTTGCTCCTTTGTCATCAACGACTTTACCGGTGATGATGGCTTGCGCAAAAATGATTGTAGAAGATATAGAAAGAAAGAAAAGAAGTAGCAGTTTTTTCATACACAAACCGGCTTTATGATAAGAATCGAGTGTTATTAAATTACGGCATTAAAATAAGAAGCAATATTACATTTAGTTTTTTTACCGGCGAAATATTTAGGTGTTAATGTTTTTTAAATACGAGTTTTGTAGAGAAAAGATACATCTTAAGTAATGAACAAAGAATAATGAATAATGAATAATCTTGCTAAACATTCATTATTTATTATCCTTCCTTTTTAACAACCGCATGACCGCCAAACTCATTGCGCAGAGCAGCAACGACTTTTCCGGAAAACGTATCCGTTTGTTGCGAACGATAGCGCATCAAAAGCGACATTGCAATAACAGGCGTGGCGATACCCATGTCTAAAGCGGCATCTAGAGTCCACCTGCCTTCACCGGATGAATTCATAACGCCGGTAATGGCATCTAATTTCGCATCTTTTGAAAAAGCATCTTGCGCCAATTCCATTAACCAACCGCGAATTACAGAACCATTACTCCACATTTTAGCAACGTGTTCAAAATCATAATTATATTTTGAATGTTGCAGCACTTCAAATCCCTCTGCCATTGCTTGCATCATACCGTATTCGATACCGTTGTGTACCATTTTGCAAAAATGTCCGGAGCCGGCAGCACCGCAATAGAGATAACCGTCTTGCACTGAAATATCTTTAAATAATTCTTCGACGTAAGCAAACACATCGGCATCACCGCCAATCATCGTACACGCACCGTGCAATGCGCCACTCATACCACCGCTTGTACCGCAATCTAAAAAAGAAATACCTTTTTCTTTAAGCGCGTTGTAACGTTTAACGGAATCATTAAAATTAGAATTGCCGCCATCAATAATAATATCGCCCGGACTTAAATGCGGGACAATATTATTAATAACTATATCTACAACTTTTCCGGAGGGCACCATCAACCATATAGCACGATGTTTTTGGTTTTTATCGAAAGCGTCGCATAATTGTTCCGGCGTATTAACACCGACAATGTCGCCTTCTTTATTAATTTCTTCGACAAAAGCCACATTCACATCTTGTGCGATAACGTGATAGCCGTGCTTTTTCATGTTCAACGCAAGGTTGTATCCCATTTTTCCGAGACCAACGAGTCCGATTTGTAAATTCATCTTATTTAGTTGTTAGTTGTTAGTTATTAATTGTCAATTGTTAGTTGTTAGTTAAACTCCGAATCAGAATTTCCGGAATTTCGATTCGGCAAATTAACCATTAACAACTCACAACTAACCATTATTATCAACGCCTCCTTTCGGATGCGCTTGTTGATATGCTTTTTTTAATTTTTCAGCCGAATTATGAATATATATTTGTGTTGCCGACAAATTTGAATGTCCTAAAAGTTCTTTAATTGCATTCAAGTCGGCTCCGTTTTCAGAAAGATGCGTTGCAAAAGAATGTCTTAAAACGTGCGGGCTGCGTTTTTCTTGGGTTGTCACCAGACCTAAACGTTTTTTTACAATGTAGTACATTTTTTGCGCCGATAAATCAAATAATGTAGAGACGCGATTTATCGCGTCTCCGTCATTTATACGAAAGGGCATTTTCTGCGAGAGGGATAGTAGCGGAACCACCGAGCGACCGAAGGGC
>JAYTNA010000413.1:0-2589 GCA_043748865.1 Saprospiraceae bacterium | reverse complement strand
AAAAAAGTTTTACTGACGCGCCTTCGACCATAGAGTGCTAAAAACTCCGACTGATTCGACAAGAGTATTTTATCTAATTTTTCTTTTTCTTTTTCGCGTCCAATAATATTATCCGGCATAAGAGTCAGCGTTATTTTTGAAAAAATCTACACAAATATAAATTTATCTTTCGAGAAATCTCACTTTTTTATTGAGATTTCTCGAAAGATAAATGTGTATAATTTTTTTCTAAAAAATTATATCGGCAACTTTATAATAAATTCCGAACCCACACCTTCCGTACTTTCAACTTTTAATTCTCCGCCGTGTCCTTTCGTAATTATATCGTAAGCTAAAGACAAACCCAAACCCGTTCCTTGTCCCGTTGGTTTTGTGGTGAAAAATGGTTGGAAAACTTTGGCGCGTATACTTTCCGACATTCCGATACCGTTGTCTTTCACGCGAATTTCAATCGTGTTTTCGGTTTTAGTTGTTGAAACGGTTACGGTTGGCGAATAAATATTTTTATTTCCGTTGTCCATCGTCTGTCGTCCGTCGTCCAAAATCCGTCGTTCATTCACTGCATAAAACGCATTATTGATTAGATTTAAAATAACACGCCCGACATCTTGCGGAATGATTTCTATTTTCGGAATTGTTGTATCGAAATGCGTAATCATTTCCGCATTAAAATCTTTGTTCTTGGCGCGTAAACCGTGAAAACTTAACCCGAAATATTCATCGGCAAGTTTATTGATGTCGGTGAGTTCTTTTTTGCCGGTACTTGCACGTGAATGTTCCAACATGCCCGAGACAATACTCGCCGCACGTTTGCCGTGATGATTAATTTTTTCTTGATTGGCGGTTAAATCGTACATCAATTCTTTCACGTATTCTTCGTTAATCGGCTTTTTAATAATTTCCGCATTCAAATCTTTCGTTAAATCAACAGACAGTTCGGAAAAATTATTGACAAAGTTTAAAGGGTTTTGAATTTCATGCGCGATGCCGGCAGTGAGTTCGCCGAGACTTGCGAGTTTTTCGGATTGAATGAGTTGAGATTGTGTAGCTTTTAAAATTTCAAGCGATTGCTGCAATTCGGCGCGTTGACTTTGAATTTCTTCTTTTTGTTTTTGCAGCAGGTTGTTGGCTTTTTGTTTTTGTCTGTTATTTCTGTACAGAATAAATGCTATGAATGAAAATAAAGCTAATCCAATTAACAAGGCGAAAATTTTTCGCCAATTTTCCCTCATCAATTTTTCTTTTTCTTTTTCTTGTAAGTTAAGTTGCTCATTGACATTCAAATTTTGGTACTCATTAATTTTATCTTGTGTTACATTATTCAAACTGTCACCCAAAGTTTTTGAAAGTTGAAGATAGGCGAACGCACTGTCTTTATTTCCGAGTAATTTATAAGTAGAAAATAGTTTGTCATACGATCTATTTATTTCATTCAGGTCGCCCGCTATCCGGCAATTTTTCAGAGCCTTTTTTGCATAAAACAAGCTCGAATCTAATTGATTTGTTTCAGCATATAAAGAGGAAAGTGAATTATATGCATCAGCTTCATCTTTTAAAGCATTTTGTTCTTTACTTATTTTGAAAGATTTTAAAAAACATTTTTTGGCTTCCGGATAATTTTTTTGTTGGAAATAAATCTGCCCGATTTGAATTAAAATATAGCCGCGATAATATTTGAAATCCGCTGCCATCGAATTGGCTAATGCCCTTTTTTCAAAAACCAATGCGGAGTCTAATTTATCGGCTTCCAAATAAATTTTTCCAATGTTCATGTTGATATTACTCAAATCAATCTGATCATCTATACTTTCCGCCAACTGAACGGCTTTATTATAGTTCAAGAAAGTTTTTTCATTGTTTTTTGAATTATCATATAAAAAAGCAAATTGCTGATAAATGCCTATTAAAATATATAAACGCGCTTTGCGCGCGTTCCCTTCTTTTGAAAATTTTGAAATGTCGTAAATATTTTTTTCGCAAGCCTCATTTTCTGCCATTTCTAAAGATTCAAACGATATTTTCAAAGATGTCGGATAATCGCCGCGATCATAAGCAAGATAGCTCGACATATCTAAAGCACTTGCTTCCCAAAGTTTTTGGTTTAATAATTTTGCTAACTTCAATTGCTGATCGGTAAAAAAGATAGAGCTGTCTCTATTATTAAGATAATAGCGTGCGAGATCTTTGGAGATTGACATTTTCAAGATGTCATTTTTTGTATGTTGAAATAACAACCGCAAACTATCTGCTTCGTGCTTTGAGACTGTATAAAATTGATTGTTTTGCGCCGATGCAAATATGGTAATCAACAACATAAGTGAAATCCAAAAGATTTTTATTACAAGTCTCATCATCAATTGGTTAGGTATATTTTAATTTGCGAAATGCAGGAAAAAATTGTTTTCTTGGTTATGTGCCGGCCTTTCTTACAGCGTTACAAATGTACTAAAAAATTCTTTAAGGGATGAGAAAGAAATAAATCTTGGTGGTAGGGTTAATTATTTTTTGGTCAGTATTCTTATTTTTTAAGGCGAATATCGGATAATATTTAACGCAAAAGATAAACATTATGAACATAAAAGAATAAGT
>JAYTNA010000412.1:0-4045 GCA_043748865.1 Saprospiraceae bacterium | reverse complement strand
TACGTTGCTTGATATTGGTTTGGGTATGGCGTGGCGCACAACTTTTAAAACTCAAAGTTTTATTTCTTTAGCCCTTGCCATTCAACATCTTAATAGATCGGACATCTCCAATAGTAAAAATACGATTTTCGGCAACCTCTATGAGCGATATGTTTTGCTTTTAGAAGGCGAGTTAAAACTCTCTCGCAGAGCGCGTTTCGTTACCTGTATACTCGCACAAAAACAAGGACCGTCTTTAGAGTATTTACCGCAAGTTGCTTTAAAAACCATTATTGTAAGTGATGCTTTCAACGACGTATCTCTGCAATTGGGCGGTGCAGTGCGCATCGTGAATCGGCTTGATGCCGGACAATCTGTTGATGCGTGGGTGGCTTTACTGCGACTCGATTGGAATAAATTCAGCTTCGGCTTCAGTTATGATATTAATATTTCCCCCCTGCGCATAACGTCTAATAACAATGCTGTTGAAGTCGTTTGCGCCTACCGCCTCCCCCGCGGAAAAGAAATCAAAAAATTGACAGTATCGCCGCGATATTTTTGAGCTGTGAGCTGTGAGCCGCTAAAGTATAGAAGCTCATAGCTGATAGCTATTAATTAACCATTTAAATTAGATTTAGTATGATGACGAGTAAAACTCTCCGTATCCTATTTTTCTTCACCCTTATCTTATTAGGTGCTCAACAGACTTATGCACAGATTAAGATCGGTGACAATCCGGGCAATATTGACCCGAATGCAGTTTTAGAATTAGAAAGCACCAATAAAGGCTTTCTATTGCCGCGTATGACAACGGCACTCCGTACCACCATGACACCTTCTAACGGCATAATGGTGTACGATACCGACGCACAATGTACTTATGTGTATCGCGCTACCAGATGGTACAGCTTATGCTCAGCCGATTCGCTTTCAGCAAGCAACGGTTTGACTTTAGTCGGCAGAGATGTCCGTCTGGGCGGTACTTTGGGTGCAGCTACTACCGTTAACACAAACGGCAATCTATTCACCGTTCAAGGTAACGGCACAGTTGATCCTTTGAGTGTTACCGGCTTACAGAGCGGTAGTGTCAGCGACAGTGTTGTCACCGTGAATGCAGCTACCGGCGTTATTCGCAAACGCACCACTGCCGACCTCTTGAAGAGTTCGAATATTGATTCCCTCGTCTGGAAAATTGATGGTAACCTCGTTGATAAAATGCGTAACTTCGGTACGAAAAGCAATTTTGATCTTCCGATTATCACCAATAACATCGAGCAAATGCGCGTTACGACTGCCGGCTTGGTCGGTATCGGTACAAGCGCACCGACGAATAAATTGCAAGTGACTGCCGGAGCCGATCCGTTGCGCCTCGTAGGTGTTCAAGGCGGTGCGGCTGCCGACAGCATCATGACTATCAACAGCACCGGTGTCGTTAAAAAACGTACGGTGGATGATGTATTATCGGCGCAAAATACGGCTTGGAAAACTTTGGGTAATACCGGAACGGTGGCTTCCACCAACTTTATCGGTACAACCGATAATATTGATTTTGTCACCCGTACCAACAACACGGAAAAAATGCGTATCACTGCTGCCGGTAGTGTCGGTATCGCCACCGCAACGCCTAACTCCACTTTCCAAGTGGCAGGTTCGGTTGCCACACCGATTACGACTCAAACAACTTCTTACAATGTTACAGCGACGGATTATACTGTTATCAGCGATTGCACTTCAAGTGCTTTAGCACTCACCTTGCCGGATCCGACGACGTGTAAAGGTCGTAATTACATCCTTGTTAAAGGCGATGCTACGAATAACATTATGTCTTTCTCGCGTCCGGTTTTATTGAGCAAAACGCTCAATATGTCAAGCGTAAATTACAACGTGCGTTTACACATCCAAAGCGACGGCACTGATTGGTGGTTGATTGCACGCTTTTAATTGACAATTGACAATTGACAATTGACAACGACCAATTATTATCGGCGTTGTCAATTGTCAATTGTCAATTGTCAACTTTCATTACCATTTAAAATTATTAAAATGACTTCTTTATATGAAATTTTCGATTTTCGATTTATATTTTCGAAATCTAAAATCCAAAATCCAAAATCCAAAATTGTTTTTCTATTGTCTATTGTCCTTTGTCTATCGTCCTTAAGTTTATCTGCTCAGACGGATGTAAAAATCGGTACAAATCCCGGTTCAAAAACAGCTTCGGCAGTTTTGGAGGTAGAATCAACGACAAAAGGTTTCTTGATGCCGCGTATGACGACGGCACAACTTACCGCTATCTCATCACCCGCCACCGGTTTGATGATTTTTAATACGGTTGACTCGTGCGTATATATTTACAGAGGCACGACAAGCGGTTGGCAAAGTACTTGTTCGGCAAGTTACACCGGCGGTTGGTCACTGCTCGGTAACGCCGGCACAACAGCCGCGACAAATTTTTTGGGAACGACAGATGCTAAACCAATTGTTTTCAGAACTAACAGTGTGGAAGGTATGCGTTTAGATGCGACCGGACATTTGGGTATCGGTGTTACCAATCCGACTTATTTTTTAGATTTGACTGCCGCCTCCAACGTGATGCGCGTTCAAGGTTTATCCGGCGGATTTGGTACCGTAACGGATTCTATTATGACTATTGGTGCTTTAACCGGCGTTGTCAATCGGCGTTCCATTGCTGATGTTTTAAGTGCTACGAACACGGCTTGGTTATTGGGCGGTAATAATTTATCATCCGCCGGTTCTATCGGAACCACTTCTGCTCAAGACGTTAATGTTATCACCAACGGTACCACGCGTTTAACCGTCACTTCTGCCGGCGCGATTACACAAACCGGTGCCGGTGCTGTTACGTTTACAGGTACTACAAACGCTACAAATGGTTTAGCTGTCACCAACGCCGCCTTAACGGCAACTGCCGGCGCGACGCTCACCGGTACAACAGTCAACGTGAATAATAGTGGTGCCAATACCACCAATATCGGTAATGTTTTAAGCACGACGAATGTAAACGGTACGGCTTTAAACGTAACAAGTTTAGCGAGTGGCGCACTGACCGACTCATTGGTTTCCGTTAATGCGGCAACCGGTAAAGTTAATCGTTTGAGTGTCGCCAACGTTGTAAGCAACAGCTTTACTGCCAATAACGGTTTGACAAAAACGGCTGCTAATGTAGCATTAGGCGGTGCATTGACTGCTTCCACGACTATCACGCAAGCCAGCAACGATTTCATTGTTACGGGTGGCAATGTCGGTATCGGTGCAGCTACCTCGCCCAATTCAACTTTTCAAGTCACGGGTTCAATGGCTATTTCTTACAAAAAAGTCATCGTTAATACCACGATTGGTGCCTCTGATTATGTCGTTTTGGCAAATGCCACTGCGGGTGCGCTCACCATTACATTACCTTCTGCCGTCGGTATTACGGGTCGTATGTATATCATCGGAAAAACAGATGAGTCCGCCAATGTTGTTACTTTTTCACCGGCTTTGACATTAACCGAGACAACAACGGTTCCGAGTTTATCTTTTGCCAAAAAATATCGCATCATCAGCGACGGTACAAATTGGCTTATTTTGAATGAATAGATATTTTAATTGTTAGTTGTTAATGGTTAATTGTTAATGACTTTTTTAATTAACCATTAACCATTAACCATTAAAATGCAACCGCTCTCCGCATATCCCTTCTATAAGTTTGCCGTTTTGAAAAACGATATTGCCGTTCACCATCGTTATATCCACACTGCCCGTAAATTCTTTGCCGTTCAGTGGTGACCAACCGCATTTATAAAAAATATTTTCGTTGGTGACGCGCATTTTTTTATTCAAATCTACTAAAACCAAATCGGCTTTGAAGCCTTCGTCAATATAACCACGCTCTGCAATTTTAAAACATTGCGCCGGCGCGTGGCACATTTTTTCGACGATTCGCTCTAAACTAAAAGCGCCTTTATGATAAAAATCAAGCATGATATTCAAACTGTGTTGCACCAAAGGCAAGCCGCTCGGCGCGGAAAAATAGGATTGGTTTTTTTCTTCCCAAGTATGTGGT
>JAYTNA010000411.1:0-1720 GCA_043748865.1 Saprospiraceae bacterium | reverse complement strand
CTATTTCTATGCGCTCCGACAGACTCAAGCGTGTATATTGACTCATATTACAACAAATATACAAAATTCATTTTGTTGCATTATATTTATGAAACCAAGAACAATTAAATGGTGAATGATGAATTATATAGAAAAATCATTCATCATTCATCATTCATCATTCTCAAAACGCTTTTTATTTCATCCATCGCTATTTCAATATCGTGTTCTGTTGTACGCCAATTGACAAAAGCGGCGCGAATACCTTTTTTACCGGCATAAAAAGTCGGCGTCATAAAAACTTTGCCGCGATTATTTAATTTTGTTAAAAAGTCTGAAGTGCGTTCCGGTGTTTGATTCGATAAAGTAAAACAAACCGTATTCAAACGCACCGGTGCTAAAAGTTCAAACGCTTCGTGAGTTGTGACAAAGTTACCAAATTTTTGCGCCATGTTAATACTATTTTCGACAATATCACAATAACCTTTTTTACCGTAAGCTAAAAGCGTAAACCAAACCGGCAATGCTTTCAATCGCCGGGAATTTTCAGGTCCGAAATTAAGATAACTGAAATTGTCGAGCGCATTACCGAGATAAGGTGCATTTGTATTTTGAAAAGTTTCAATTTGCAAAACTCTGTGTTTATTTTTTACAAAATAAAAAGCATTTTCATAAGGCACGTTCAACCATTTGTGACCGTCAATCGTGATACTGTCCGCATCTTCCCAACCTTGAAGTAAATGCTTGTAAGTTGGAGAACACGTCGCGAACGCACCGAAAGCCGCATCAATATGCCACCAAAAATTATATTTCGCTTTGAGTTTCTTAATGGCGACGAAATCATCGAAGTCAACTGTATTCACGGTTCCGCCACTCGAAATTAAAATAAAAGGTGTGCCGTTGAGTTTTTCTATCTGATTTTCTAAATCTTGAATGTCTATGCACTCGCGATTACCTTCCTGAATTTTAAGTTGTATAAAATTTCGACTCCCCAAACCCAACATCGCTAAAGATTTTACTGCCGAAGAATGTGGTACAGCAGTCAGTATTTTAAAGCCGCCGGAAACACCGTCTTTAGCAACATCCAAACCGTTTCGCTGTCCTAACCATTGTCGTGCAACCGACAGACAAGTGAAGTTCGACATGGTAGCACCGGTTACAAATCCGCCGGAAAAATCGTTAGGCAAATTAAATAATTCTAAAAGTAATCGGATAGTTTCCAATTCAATAATTGCAGAAATATCACCTTGACCTTTTGCCGCTTGCGGATTTTGATCGTAAACTGTGGCTAACCAATCGCCGGCAATAGCTGCCGGTGTTGAACCGCCCGTAACAAATCCACAATATCTCGCACCTGTTGATGCTACTATTAATGGTTCAAATCTTTCTTTAAATTTTTTTAAAGTATTTAAAGCACCACTACCCTCTTCATCTAAATATCTTTCTGTTGCCTTAAAATTTGTAACTGTTGTCGGAATCCTATCAATATTATTTAAAAACGAAAGCCCTTGTGTTGTTACTTTTTCAAGTAAGTCGGAAATGTTTTTTAAATCATTTTTCAGAATTTTATTCACGAAATATTTTTTGATTTTTTTTTCAGAAATTTTTTTTTCGAAAACATTTTCGAAAATATTTTCGAAATTTTTTTCGAAAACGTTTCTAATTTTATTTTTAATTTCATCTGAATTAAATTGTAAAAGTAAAGCATTTGGTTTTTATTTTTACCTAAATCAAACACGCG
>JAYTNA010000410.1:0-1292 GCA_043748865.1 Saprospiraceae bacterium | reverse complement strand
GTCGAAGATTTACTCACCGATTTAACCGCCAATCAAGAAAAAATAAATCACCACGGCAAACGTGCAGCAAGTATTGTGTCCGGTATGCTCGAACATTCGCGTGCCGGTACCGGTAAAAAAGAATTAACGGACGTGAATAAACTCGCCGATGAATATTTCCGATTGAGTTATCACGGTTTACGCGCCAAGAACAAAGATTTTAATGCCGAAATAATTACGCATTTTGACCTCACCATTCCGAAAATAGAAATCATTCCGCAAGACTTGGGGCGCGTGATTTTAAATTTGATTAATAATGCGTTTTATGCGGTGAATGAAAAACGGATTTTGAACAATGGACAACGGATGCCGGACGACGGAAATAAAAATATAGATACCGAAATTTATGCTCCGACCGTCACCGTTACCACAAAAAAAATAGATAACACGATTGAAATTCGCGTAAAAGACAACGGCACGGGCATGCCGGAAATTGTAAAAGCCAAAGTTTTTCAACCGTTTTTTACCACCAAACCAACAGGACAGGGAACGGGACTCGGACTTTCACTCGCTTATGATATTATTACGAAAGGGCACGGCGGTAGTTTAGCTGTTAAAAGTACGGAGGGAGAGGGCAGTGAGTTTGTTATTCAGTTAGGAATAAATAATTAAGAATTAAGAATTAGTGTTCAAAAAAAAATTTCAACTGGTTTTTTGTAATTTTCTTTGTGAACTTTGTGATATCCTTTGTGTCCTTAGTGTTGAATTTTAACACTAAGGACACAAAGGATATCACAAAGTTCACAAAGCACAATGAATTTCTAAATGATTATTAATTCTCAATTTTTAATTTTTAATTTTTAATTTTTAATTTATGCAACTCCTCTTCGCAACACAAAACGCCAATAAGGTAAAAGAAGTCAACGAAATTATCGCCGATATCCCGAATTTAAAAGTTGTCAGTCTAACGGAAATGGGAATCACGGATGATATTCCGGAAACACAAGATACCATTCGCGGAAATGCGATTCAGAAAGCGGAATACTTATGGGAAAAATTCGGGAAAAATTGTTTTGCCGAAGACAGCGGCTTGGAAATTGATGGATTGAACGGCGCACCGGGCGTGTATTCGGCACGATATGCCGGCGAGCCGAAAAACGACCAACGCAATTTAGAAAAAGTACTTTCTGAAATGACGCTCAAAAGAAAACGCACGGCGCGTTTCAGAACGGTGATTGCATATATACGCGACGGTGAATTAAAATGTTTTGAAGGTGTGTGTGAAGGTACGATTAGAAAACAACCTGTCGGCA
>JAYTNA010000409.1:0-5337 GCA_043748865.1 Saprospiraceae bacterium | reverse complement strand
CAGCAACACAATTGAAAGTTGAAAAATAAAATTTGAAAATGTCTTTATTTTAATTAAAAATTGAAAGTTGAAAATTAAAAAGCGGAAGTTGAAAATTATCTTGATTTCGGTCTCGTGCGTTTGCTGCTCGGACGAAATCCGTTCATCATACCCGGACGCATCTGTGCTTCTGCTTGTCCGCGTTGTTTCATGGCTTTATCGAACTCTGCTATTTGTTCTTTTATTTGTGGCATCGTTACGTTCATAGCTTTTACTTGACGCAAATAATTTTCAGCCGCCGCCCAATTTTTTTTCATTAACCTGAAATTCGCCAACGACAACAGCACCATCGCTTTTTCATCATCGGAAGAAAGTCCGGCTTTTTGTGCATCGGAAAAATGCGCTTCCGCTTTTTCGTAATCCTTATCTTGACCTGCCAAAGTGCCGAGTAATAAATGATACTGCGCACGAATCGGTTTATACAACCATTGCGGAAAAAAAGTGAGTTTCAAACGCTCTCTGACAGCATCCGAACCACCACCGGTTTGCATCATCATCGCCGCAGATTGCGTTGTACCAAGCAAAATATAACCGGCGAGAAGCACCGCCCCAATTAAAAAAAGCGGGAAGCCGTACCAAAAACCGTAACCTTTTACAAAAATTAATGCGACACCACCGATTAAAAACAAAGCGATGAGCGCGAAACGCAAATAAACGTTGATTTGGAAATTCATAATTTAAGTAGCTGTCGGCTATAAACTATTAGATTCAAGCGTTAAATAGTTATACTTTTATATTTACAGGTTCGTCCTCGCTTCGCGAGAACATCGCGCCGGGAAAAAGATTTTTATTGGAGTGGCGCAATTTTTTACTGTTTCGCAGCAAAAAATTGCGCCACTCCTTTCAAGTCCTCTGACTGTTATTATAATTACTTAACGCTTAACTCAATCAGCTGATAGCCGTTTTAAATTGAAGTGCAAAATTACTGTATTATTAATCAATTGTTTGAGAGACCGGTATTTTTATTTTTCATTAAATAAAATTATAAACTCTGTCCCGATACCTTCCGTGCTTTCTACTTTTAATTCTCCGGCATGTCCTTTCGTAATAATATCGTAAGCTAGCGATAAACCTAAACCGGTACCTTGTCCCGTCGGTTTAGTAGTAAAAAACGGTTGAAAAACTTTTTCGCATACACTTTTAGACATGCCGATACCGTTGTCTTTTACGTGAATTTCAATCGCGTTTTCAGTTTTCAAAGTTGAAATGGTTACGGTTGGCGAATAAATTTCCGCAGCCATATTTTTATTTCCGTTGTCCGTCATCCGTCGTCCGTTGTCCAAAATTCTTTTTTCATTCACCGCATAAAACGCATTATTAATCAAATTTAAAATAACGCGACCGACATCTTGCGGTATAATTTCTATTTTTGGAATGCTTGTATCAAAATCCGTGACCATTTCCGCATTAAAATCTTTATTCTTGGCGCGTAAACCGTGAAAACTTAATCGAAAATATTCGTCTGTAAGTTTGTTGATATCGGTGAGTTCTTTTTTGCCTGTGCTTGCGCGTGAATGTTCGAGCATGCCGGATACAATACTTGCCGCACGTTTGCCGTGCCGGTTTATTTTTTCTTGATTGTCTGTTAAATCGTTCATCAATTCTTTTACGTACGCTTCATCTATCGGTTTTTTAGTAATTTCTACGTTCAAATCTTTGGTTAAATCAACAGATAATTCGGAAAAATTATTGACAAAGTTTAAAGGGTTTTGAATTTCGTGCGCGATACCGGCAGTGAGTTCGCCGAGCGAGGCAAGTTTTTCGGATTGTATGAGTTGGTTTTGGGTGGCTTTGAGTGTAGAAAGCGTCTTTTCTAAAAGTATATTCGCTTTTTGTTTTTGCAGATTGTTGCGATATAAAAATATACCGAGTAAAGAAAACAACCCCAAACCCGATAAAAGTCCGTAAACTTTTCGAGTATTGGCTTCCTGCATTTGTTTTTTTTCAGATTCTTGAAGGGCAATTTTGTAATTAAAATCAATGTTTTGAAATTGATAAATTTTTTGGATCTCGGCTTTACTTAAACTATCGCTAAATGTTTTAGCAATTTTTAAATAAATAAAAGCACTGTCTGACTTGCTTAATAACTGATACGCAGTTGAAATGCCGGCATAGGCGTTATTAATTCCTGCGGGTACATGTATCTTTTCATAAATTTTTAAGGATTTTTGGGCGTAATAAAGACTCGAATCAAATTGATTAGTTATTTTGTACAATTCAGCTAAAGGAATATAAGTGTCAGCTTCATCAGCTAAATTATTTTGAATTTGACTTACTTTTACGGCATTTAATAAATAAGTTTTAGCAGAATCTAAATTACCTTTTTGTAAATAAACTTGTCCGATTACACGCAGCATAAATCCTTGATACCCTACGGAGCCGGAAATATTAGAAATTTCTAATGCTGATTTTTCAAGCATATATGCGGAATCTAGTTTATTGGCTCTCAAACAAAATTCACCGAAATTCATTTTTGCATCACCTAAACCCACCTTGTCGTCAACAATTTCACACACTTTAAGTGCTTTCTGAAAATTCGAAGTAGCTCTTTCATTTATGCCCAAAACACCAAATAAAAATCCGGTTTGCTGATAGATTGCCGCCAAAATAATGAGGCGTGCATTATGTACATTTCCATCGCCTGAAAATTTATTAGGTAACGCGCACCCTGTTTCATTTTTTTCATCTTCCGCTATTGTTATTGCTTCTGTTAAAGAAATAAGCGATTTAGGATAATTATTTAATCTTTGAGTTACATAACCAATTTCGCCTAAAGCGGCTGATTGCCAAAGTTTTTGCCCTAGTTTATTAGCTAATGCAAATTGTTGTTCACCGAAGTACAGCGCGGTATCTCTATTAATTTCAGAATAATAAAAAGTCAAGTCTTTGCATATCGACATTTTCAAGGTGTCGTTGGTTGTAGTACGCAAAATTAAGCCCAAGCTATCCGCTTCATGTTGCGTACCGCGTGTATAAAAAAAAGTGTTTTGTGTCAGTGCAAAAGTCGGTAAGAGTAAAAACAAAAAGATTTTTATAAAATATTTCATCATTAATTGGTTTGAAAAGGTAATAAACGCCTCATGAATAGTACTAAAGGAGAATGTAAAACTTATTTTTCTTTCTCATACCGCAAAGATATTTATTTTTATCTTTTACACGATTTTTTAAACAGTCTCTGCAAATTATCGGCAAAATTGTTCGTTGTTCGTTGTTTATTGTTCATTTTATTTATAAATGTATTTTTTAAACGAAGAACGCATCTGAGATTTCTAAAAAAGTGTGTAATTTTGCATTTTACGATTTTGGATTTTAGATTTTATAATATAAAATCTAAAATCTAAAATCTAAAATCCAAAATCTCAAATCGTAAATATGGATTTAGAAGAAATTAGTCTGCTTATTGACATTGCTGAAGATTCTATGAATCATACTGTCACACACTTGCAAAATGAATTGGCAAAGATTCGCACCGGCAAAGCGAATACCGATATGCTCAGTAATATTTTAATACCTTATTACGGCACGCCGACGCCGATAGCGCAAGTTTCCAATATTTCTGCTGCTGATGCGCGTACAATTATCATTCAACCTTACGAGAAAAAAATACTATCTGCTATTGAGAAAGCTATTTTTGAAGCCGGTCTCGGTATTACTCCGCAAAACGACGGTTCGATTATTCGTCTCAACATTCCGCCGTTGACGGAAGAACGCCGCCGCGAATTTGTAAAAAAAGCCAAACTTGTGGGCGAAGATTCGAAAGTCGGTATCAGAAGTGCGCGACAAAAAGCGATGGAAGAAATCAGAAAAGCCGTAAAAAGTGGTTTGCCGGAAGACATCGGAAAAAAATCGGAAGATGAGATTCAAGAACTCACTAACAAATACGTCGGCAAAACGGATAAAGTGGTGGAACAAAAAGAAAAAGATATAATGACGGTTTAATTTGGTTGACGGTTGACGGTTAACGGTTGAAAGTTTTTTCACCATCAACCGTCAATTGTCATCCGGCAACTAATTTCTCATGCAAAAAATCCACATAAAAAATTTTGGTGCGATTAAAGAGGCGGAAATAGATATTGATCAAGTGCTTATTCTCATCGGTGAACAAGCAAGTGGGAAAAGCACGATTGCTAAGTTGATTTATTTTTTTCAGAGCTTGAAGGAAGACTACTATTTAGCTGTTCTCCTTAATAACTTTAACAAAAATTCTCAAATTAGTATAGAAAGTATTATTGAAAGTAAATTTAGCAGTTTTTACGGTACAATTTACTCAAAGCAAAAATTTGAAATTACATTTTATTTTGCTTCTGAAATAAAAACGGGACTATTTTTTAGAATTATAAATACGGATAGAGGCATTTTAATTAAATTAAACGAATCATTAAAGGTTTTTTTTAATGAATTTGAGAATACAGTAAACAAATCTTATTCATCAGCAAAAATAAATGCAGTTAGAATTAGAGAAATCTCAGAGTCTAAAATTATACTTGAATCATTTAGTAAGTTACATAAAGAAGTTTTTGGAGAAGTACTTAATCCTAATGATGATGAATTTCTTTTTGTAGTTGCCGGTAGAAACGCAACAGTTCAGTATAGTGATTTATTTGAAAAACAACTTTACGCTTTTGTTCAGAATAAAATAGAAAATAGTAATAAACAAAAATTTAAAATACAAGAACAAACTGTTGATGAACTTTTAACTTTTAAGTTCTTGGAACAAGTTTCAAAAAACAGAACAATTTTTGAAAGAAACGGTGGCACTTTTAAATCACTTATCAATAAAGGAAACAAAACAGAGGCATTAATCAAAGCCGAAAAAAAAATCTATGAAATATTAAAAGGTGATTATCAAGTAAACAGTGGTGGCGAAAGAATTTTAATTAATGAAGATACAGATGTACTTCTAAGTAACGCATCTTCCGGACAACAAGAATCCATTAGAATTTTACAGGATTTATTTTTGGCGATTCTGAAACAAGAAAAAACTTTGCGCGTCATCGAAGAACCGGAAGCGCATTTGTTTCCGATTGCACAAAAACAATTAGTGGAGTTGTTGGCGTTAATGGTGAATCAAAACGAAGGGAATACTTTGGTTATTACGACGCACAGCCCTTACATACTTTCGGCTTTTAATAATTTATTATTTGCGCATCGTGTAGTTGAAAAAAATCCGGACACGGAAGCAGATGTTGAACGCATCGTTGATAAAGATTTCAGATTAAATCCGTCGCGTTTTTCGGCATACACAATGCGCAGTGAAGAAGGTGGTCATGTGAGTGAAAGTATTATGGGTGATGTAGG
>JAYTNA010000408.1:0-3363 GCA_043748865.1 Saprospiraceae bacterium | reverse complement strand
TTCCGGTTCAAGTAACCATTGGCTGCCGCAAAGTACATTTGTCTCCAGATTTTCTGAAAAATAACTGCCGATATAATGCAAAGTATTCGGTAAATATTGATCGTCGCTGTTTAGCCAATTAAAAATTTCACCGGTCGCACCTGCCAAACCTTTATTGATCGCATCACTTTGTCCGCCATCGGGTTCGCTTATCCAATAAGTTAAGCGGTCTGCATATTTTTTTATAATTTCCACTGTACCATCCGTACTACCGCCGTCAATAATAATATACTCTAAGTTTAAATAATTTTGCGACAAAACAGAAACAATCGTTGCCTCAATATAATCTCCTTGATTAAATGACGGCGTGATGATGGTTATTTTTGGAAAAGATTTCAAATATTTAACGTGAGCTCTTTAATATAAATTAACCTGATAAAGCGTACTGCGTCCGCCTTTTTGTGAAATTAAAATGCCTTTTTCAACAAGATCTTGTAAATGTCGCGTGGCAGTAGCTTTCGACACCCGATTTATGGATTGATATTTTTTGGCGTTCATGCCGCCTTTAAAATTATCTTCGCCCTCTTCCAGCATCCGATTAAGTACTTTCATTTGGGCTTCATTGAGTTGCGATTGGTACCGATCAAAAAAATTTGTTTTTTTTAATAAAAAATCAATCGTTTCTATGAAACCTTGTTGTGCCGTAATAATTGTATCGCTAAAATACCGAATCCAATCGGTAACATGATTTGAGCGTTGCGCATTTTTAAGGGCTGCATAATAGGCTTTTTTATTTGATTCAATGGCTGATGAAAGGCTCATTAATATTGGTCTTTTCAATCCTTGTGCGATGGCTTTTTCGGCAATGACCCGTCCTATTCTTCCATTACCATCTTCAAAAGGATGTATTGTCTCAAAATACAAATGCGCTATTGCTGCACGAATCAATAAATTCGGTATCGGTGAATGTCCGTCTGGTTTTGTCGCATTAAACCATTCAAAAAAAGTTTCCATCTCTGACGGCACTTGTGCCGACGGTGGTGCTTCAAAATGAATTTCCTCTCTGCCGATTGCACCTGAAATAATTTGCATAGGCTCTGCGTGGCTTCGATACTGACCCGTATTTATCGTTTTATTACCCGACATCAACAATTGATGCCACTCGAACAACAATTTATCGGATAGGTTACACGCAAAATCTTCACGCGCCTTCACCAATAAACCGGCGATGCCTTCCGAACGCTTGTCCGTAATATGATAACTTGATGTAGGATATCCTAAATTTTTCCGAATAGATGAAATTAAATCAATACGGCTAATAAATTCACCTTCTATTGAAGATGTTTTTATCGCTTCATTAACCAAAATGGAGATAATAGATTCTGCTTGCTCATTGCCCGACAAACTGTTCAAATAACCCATGCTTTGCCCTGCCAATGACATAAAAGTCAAAGCCGATTCTGTAAAGGTAGCCTCATCATATTGAAATTGTTGCCAATCTTTTTGTTCCCAATTATACATCGTGAGCCGATTAAATTATTATTCGGCTCAAAAATAATAAAAAAATGAGCCGAATAAAGATTTTATTCGGCTCATTTAATAAAATATTTACTTGTATGTGTACATTTTTAAAAAAATGTACAAATACAAGGTTTTTCAAACATAAATACATTAATTAAAATTTTCGGCACCGTAAATATACCATAATGTTAAAAAATAGACACCGTAATCCTTTAAAAAATTAAAAATTAGAAGCGTAGAGGGTATTTATTTCTTAGCGCTTTTTAATTTTCAACTTTCAATTTTTCAATTTTGACAAGAAATATAAGCGGTGCTATTTTTTTCTGTAAATCGAAGATAATTCAACGTTTGAATAGTAAACTTCAATACCTTTTTTTCGTAAAGCCTTCACCTCCGCTCTCGCTGAACTTTTAAATTGATAAAAACCGGTGACGACGACTGCGTAAGGCAAGTCTTCTTTCATTATTATCTCCGCGTTTTCGTAACCAATATTTTTTATCCTTTCCAATATAGCTTCGGCGTTTGATTTGTTTTCAAAGCTACCAACAAAAACTAAATTTGGACGGTCACTCAGCGTATTTTTATCATCATAAATTTTAGACTTATCAATTTTTATAGAACTAAAAACGTGTTTGGCTCGTAATGTGGACTTTTCTTTCGCGATTAGTTTATCTTCTTTTTTCAATGTACTTAAAAGTGAGTTGCTATCAATAAATGGTATTTTTATACCTAAATATTGGATAGGATTTAATTGTTCTTCAGTAGCAGAAATTTTAGAATTATCAAACTGTTCTCTATTAACGATATAAATTGATTCGTTGTTTTTAGGTATTAAAAACAAAAGACCAATGAAAAGTAGAGCTGAAGCAAATTTTAGTAAAAGATTTTTATTATCTCGGTTAGATTTCTGATTAGAATATATTACAAGCTCTTCATTTTGCTGATTTTGTTCAAATACCGGTTTATAATTGGGTGTTGGTTTGATTTGATTATCAACAACCTCAAGAGGTAATTGTTTCTTCTCAATTTCAGGCTGGGCAATTATTGGGTTTTGTTCTTCTTTTTGTATTGTTTCAGTTTTCATTCTGTCATTTGGTTCGAAAACGAATTCGCCAATAGTATTTTTAATACCAAGAATATCTGTTAATCGTGAGCAATTTGGATGTTGGTTAGAGTAATTTCGTCTACGTTTTTTTTGATAATTTTTAAATCTTAGTTTTACTAACTCTCCAATACTACCAATAGATTTTTCTTTATTGTGTTTTACTAAAACACCAAGTGTATCTATTAACACTTGAGAAAAAGGACTTGCGTCATCATTACCGTCACTTACTGTTTCTTCATCACTACCTTACGTTAATACCCAAACTGACTTATTTATTTTTAATGGTTGTAAGTCCTCCTTTCCAATTAGTTCGTCAAGATCTTCTTCCCACGTACTTTCACTTTTATAAATTGTCGTTCGCTTTGCAGTAATTATATTTCCGGCATGACAAGCATCAAGAATAAGTACAATATGCTTAACATTTGAATTTTCAATCCATTTGAAAATATCACTAAAAGATATTAAACGAGAATTGTTTGGGTCTTTGTATTCTATGATTGCATCATAAGGTACTAGATAGCTTGTATTTCCATACACTTGTCCATGCCCCGCAAAGTAAATAATTAGATTTTTTTGACTATCCAAAGAATTTAACTTACCTAAAATTGTAGTTTTGATGAGGTCACGAGTCGCATTATAATTATATAATCGAGTTACCTTATCAGTGGAATCTTCAAATGTTTTAAATGATTGACATACTGTATTAATAAACCGCTCTACATCGTTTTTACAATTTTTAAGAGAGGGAAAATCTTTTT
>JAYTNA010000407.1:0-2651 GCA_043748865.1 Saprospiraceae bacterium | reverse complement strand
TCTATCTGAATTTCTTTTCCTTCGGCTGTAGTGTGATACCATTTATCTTTTTCAATGATAATTTTAAACACATTAAACAATTTTCTGTCAATATATTTTTCAGCGACTGCGGCACTTTTTATAGACACAACATACTCACCCGAATATCCGCCGGCTACAAGCGCGACATTATATTTTTTTTTCTTGGTCATTGCCGGTTAGTTGATTGGTTAATTGGTTAATCGGTAATTGGTTAATTGGTTTGTTGATGTGTAATAATTGGTTTCTGAATTAGAATTTTCAAAATTTTCAAAATGTGTACTTTTTTTAAGAAATAATTTCATTCCTCACATTCTGAAAATTCCGGTAATTCTGAAAACTCTGATTCAGAAACCATTCATTAATTAACCAATCACCAATTAACCAATCACCAAATGCGAATAAAAAACGTGTAAAATTAGTAAAAAAATTGGGAGTAGTATTAAGTTTTAGCTGTTTAAATTTTTTCGTTTTTTTGATGATAAATAGTTTCTTCTCTGTTTCCGTCAAAATTAAAAATTTCCGTTGTTATTGAGCAAAGTTTTTCTGCTGCTGTTTCTCGATTTTTCCACCAGTCGAACGAATAAGTAGAAACAACCTTCACACCGTTTTTTTCTAAAATTTGGTGTAAATGTGCTTCCCATTCGGCATTGTAAAAACGAGAGGGTTGCAAATTACCGTCAATACGCACAACAATTGCTTTTGGTGTTTCCGGTTTTTCGCTGTCTTGAGTGGGTAAAATGACTAAATCGAAAATTAAATCGGCAATTTTATACGATTTTTTTATTTCTACGGTATGAATACCGGTAGGAGTTATCATTTTTGATGATAACGTTTTTGCAACTGCATCAACAAACTGCGAGTGACGATGCAGGTTATCAAAACCATATTGCGCTTTCAAGTTTTTAAAAATATTTTCAGACGTTTCGTTATCCGTATTTAGGTTGTCACTCAAACCTGCTAACGAATCATGGTTAAGGGATAATGAACTGCGTTGACACCATAAAAGTATATTACCGGCTAAAAATTGAATTTCATTGTTTTTATTGCGACTTGCATTTTCTAACTCTTCAATCGGAATAGAATTAATCCAATACAAATTTTTATTAAAACTGTTGAGCAGTTGTCGCATTTGTTGCTTCGTAAATGCAATCTGTTCCGATTTACTGAAAGTGCCGGACACAATCATTATATCAAAATGCTGTCCGGTCATTTCGTTGATATGGCACACAACGAGTCCGTTGCGTTGCATCTGTTCAATTTTTTGCCACCCATAAAGTGATTTCTGAACAATGTTCAGTAAATGAATCGCTATAGCGTCGCATTGCGTTTCGCTCGCACAAATGATTCCGATTTTAGGATATGTATTTGTAGAAACGCGGTATATTGTATCTGTTCTGAAATCTATTTTTTCTAAAATTTCGCCGACTTCCATAATCTCACGCTCGTTTGTTTTAGTTGCGACATTATATTTTCCGTTCACATCAAGCCAATTCAATTCTTGTTTTTCATCGCGCACTTCCGAAGGAATTTGTACGTCTTTATAAAAAACAGATTCATTAAACCGATGCACATTTTGTCCTGCATGGTGATGTATATAATTCAAACGCACAACAGCAGCACCATTCGCCCGCGCTAAACCGGCTAACGATGTCACGCCGAAACCTTCATTGTGTGCATATTCGGTCATAATAACTGCCGAATGTGTATTGCGCAAAATAATAGCGGCTTGTTGCGCATCAAAAATTTGTGCATTATCGAATATCACTCGATCAAATTCTTTTCCTTCAAGTTCTACAATTTGTGTAGCTACTTGCGGCGTTACGAGTAGCACCGGAAAAATTTCTGTAATAGTGTTAATATTTTTTTTCAGAATATCGGACAAGTTATCCGTAATGCGTGATGCGTTGTCCGTAATGCGTGTGCGACTAAAACCGGATAAGGGAGAACGACTAACGAATAACTTGTTCCAATCAGCCGGCGATTTTTCTTCTAAATTTTTAATAGCTTCTTTTTTGCGTTTATTCCAGGTAAAAGCAATTTGATTTTGGATTTTGGATTTTAGATTTTGGATCCCCATCTTATTTTCATCGAAATTCGAAAATTGAAAGTTGTCACCATCAATTATATTTTGCTGATGTCCGTTGTCCGTAGTTCGTTGTCCATTGTCTCTTGATTGATGATTTTGTACAAGAATGTTGTAAAAATACCAACTGTCTAATGCCGATGACCAATGACGTGTCGAAGTTTTTGTGAGTGCTTGAATAAGTTTTTGTATTTTAGGCGGTTGTTGTAGCCAAAATTGTTGCCAACCGTAGAAAGTATCGTAATCGCGCATGGAAAGTAAAACGTCATTAAATTTTTCAATCGTGTCATCAATAAACTGCATACGCTTAGATATCGTCAACATTTTATGAGTGAGTGGTTGAGAAAAAATTGGTGTGTTATTAATATCGTCAAGCAACGCATCCATTTTTTGTTCTAATGTTTTTATATTTTCCGACAAATCTTTATCGAAAAAATTAGCAGTTTTTGAGTTGAGGCGTTGTAATTCTTCCTGCATTACATGCGGTAGCCTTTTGCGCCAACCTTTGACAATTAATCCGTAATCTTCTAAATTTTTTTCAACTTTT
>JAYTNA010000406.1:0-1325 GCA_043748865.1 Saprospiraceae bacterium | reverse complement strand
ACTTCAAAAGCACCGCGACCATTTGTTGGAGTTGCAATCGAAGATGTATGAATGTCGTAGCTTGCACCAAAAAGGAAGTGATCTTTTTCTAAAATAAATGAAACCGTGATGGCATCCATCAGCACAGAGCTGCCGCCACCCACTACATAACTGTTTGCAAATCGCGTTGCTAAACCCGCTCGAACAGCGAGTTCGTTCCAATCGTGATTGCTATAACGAAAATTTCCGCCGCCGGAAACAGTCATAGACGGACCTTGTGTCGTAAACATTAAGGAAGGTAAAATACTTAACTCATCACTGAAAGGAATTTCTCCGCCTGCGTGAACGGTATATCGGCGACGTAAGACTTCTTTAGTATCACCGAAAAAAGAAATTTTAGGTTGAGATATATGGTCAATAGCACCACCTATATAAAAACTTTTATTATCGGCAAATACATTGTACCACAACAAACCCAAATTCATATCGGAATAAATATTGGATTGGGGAGCCAATTCTCCGGTGGGTAATTGAGAATTAACGGCTACATTTACACTATCGTATTGCCTGTCGAACCATAAATTTCCAAATTCTAATTTTTGTTGCGCCGCTCCAAATTGTAAACCCGCCACGAGGTATTGACTCGACGAACGGTAACGACTGCCGTCTAATTGTTTTGAATAGGAAATACCGAGTTGACCTTTCGTAGTTTGTAATTTTGTAGAGCTACCGATTTCATCTAACATTCCTGAAATACCGAATGATAAATAATCATCACCGAAAACCGGTAATTTATATTCTCCGCCGGCGTGAATGGTGCGCAGCGGAATATCGGAAAAAACACCTGTCCATTGTTCGCGATAGTTGGCGTTCACACGCGCACTGCCTTGAAAAACACCTGTCATCGCCGGATTAAGGTGTTGCGGAGCCGTATAATACTGCGCATAAAGAGCATCTTGGGCGTTACAATGAACAATGAACAATGAACAATGAATAATAAAGGCAATAGACGATAGACGCGTGACACCAGAATTTTTTTTTTGTTTACATTGTGCGGTGTCCACTATCCATCGTCTTTTTAAGAATGATGTTATTTTTTTTATCATTTTTCATAATTGTTTAGGTGAAATATGCTTTTTAAGTCGGTTAGTCAGTTAGTCGGTTAGTCGGTTAGTCATTTAGTATAATTTTTAGACTAACCGACCAACCGACTAACTAACTAACCGACTAAACTTCAATCTAGATTTTTTAAATTTGCTTTATTCAAAACGCTTCCCAAAACTTTTCCGTTCAAATCGTGTAGGTATTGAATATTATAATCATCATCTTTTGTTAAACTTGTAGTC
>JAYTNA010000405.1:0-1439 GCA_043748865.1 Saprospiraceae bacterium | reverse complement strand
CAAGTGCGATTAGAAAGAAAAATATAAATTAAATCGTTGTCCGGATCCATGTAAAAAGCGTTGCCGGTGAACCCTGTGTGTCCGAAAGTTTTATCCGATGCTTTTGCACTCATATTCAGCGTTTTTTTAGGGTCGGATTCTTTCATATCCCAACCATAACCGCGACGCGTACTGCCTTCTTGTCTTGAAGTAAATAATTTTACGGTACTTGATTTTATATACTGCACGCCGGCATATTCGCCATTGTTAAGCAACATTCGACACAAGACAGCCAAATCGCCGGCGGTAGAAAACAATCCGGCGTGACCGCTGACACCACCCAACATCCCCGCACCCATGTCATGTACATATCCTTGTACGCGCTGAATTCTGAAATATCGGTCGTCGTCTGTCGGTGCGCAATCGTCTGTCGCAAATTTTGTTTTCGGATTAAAAAGTGTGCGCGTCATACCCAACGGTGCATAAAAATTATCTGACGCGTATTTATCCAACGGTTTATCCGTTATTCTTTTTATCACGTCTGCCATTAAAATCATCCCCAAATCGGAATAAACATAATCGCGTTTTTCGCGCAAAGGCGAATTAATGATGCGCATGCGCATTGAATCCGGATAATCGTCGCGTATAAAAATATCTTTGGCAACTTGCGTAGTAAAACCGGGTTCGGCAATTTTTCTATAATATTTCAAAGCCGGATAATAAATCATCGTTTTATTATCGTAGTTCGATACCGAATCAAGCGTGTTTTTATAAAAAGCAATCCAAGGAATTAAGCCTGCTTGATGTACCAACACATCCTTCATCAACATTTTTTCTTTGTTCGAACCTTTCGCATACGGCAGGTAATCGCCGTAAGATTTTGTCAACGAAAATTTTCCTTCATCATAAAGTTTCATCAAACTCACCGTAGTTGCGGCACATTTTGTGATGCTTGCCATATCATACATCGTTTGCAAACTCGTCGTGTGTCCGTTGTAATAATCTAAAGTCCCAAATGATTTATGATACACGACTTGATTACCCTTCGCCACCAAAATTTGACAACCGGGTGCGGCGTGTTTTTTTATGAGTTCGTTCGCAATCGTATCTATGTTCGCCAAAATTTTGCCGGACATGCCCGCATCTTCGGGTGTGTCGGTGTTCCATTGCAAACGATTTATTTTTACCGACGACAAACCCATACCCGCTTTCGATTTCAAAGAAGCCGTTACCGGCAATTTTCCTTTCAACTCAAACACACCCATCAATCCTTCGGCAGCAAGTTCTTGCGTCACTTTTTCGTTGTTGTAACATTCAATCACATTCTGTACGTTGTCAAAATATTTTAAAGAATATGGATTGCCGAACACCGCCAAAATTACCGTCGTTTTTTGCGCGAGTTCGTTCACCAAATCAATCAGATTTTGTTTTAAGCCGAAAGTATCGCGTGCATTCGCTTT
>JAYTNA010000404.1:0-3202 GCA_043748865.1 Saprospiraceae bacterium | reverse complement strand
GTATTTGTATAAGTTTTACGAGCGCAGAAGTATATCAGAATTAAGTTTCAATAATTTTTGGCGGAACGCGGCATTAGGGTTGTTTATTGGGTTTGGATTGCAATCGTTGGTTGTATTAGTCATTTATTTAGTCGGCGATTATCGCATAACGCAAATTAATTCGGTTATAAATTTGTTACCGTCGTTCATAATTGCACTAACTTCCGGCGTTTTCGAGGAAATTATTATGAGGGGAATTATTTTTCGATTGACGGAAGAAAAATTGGGAACCGTTATCGCACTTATTATATCGGCTTTACTTTTCGGTTTACTGCATTTACCTAATCAAAATGCCACACCGTATTCAGCTTTTGCTATTTCTATGGAAGCCGGCATTTTATTGGCGGCGATTTATGTTTACACGCGCAGTTTGTGGTCAGCCATATTTTTGCATTTCGCCTGGAATTTTGCAGAGTCCGGTATTTACGGTGGCATCCTATCTGGTAATGTTGTGGATAAAAGTTTAGTTACGGCGCAATTCACAGGTTCCGATTGGATAACCGGCGGCAGCTTCGGTCCCGAAAATTCGGTACAAGCTCTTATTTTTTGCACAATTACCGGCTTAATTTTTTTGTGGTTAGCGCATCGTGAGAATAAATTTATTGCACCTTATTGGAAAAAATAAAATTGATCTTTTATTTTTATTGATTTAATGTATTTACTTTAGTGTGTACTTTTTTCTCACTGTTTTCGCTTCGCGAGCAGGCGTGCTGCGGGAAGTTTTTTACGGCATTAAACACAAGGACTACAAAGCAATTAAAAACTAAAAAAACGACTAAAATTCAAAATGAGCAACAAAGAAAAAAAAATACAAGCACCCGTCACCGAAGGACATCAAAGTAATTGGCGACCTATTTTAATGGGTGTGTTAGCCATCGCTGCGGTATTAATTGTACTGCAAGCCACAGGTATTTTTAAAACTATCAATAGCAGCCGCGATGCCACTTCGATTGATATGAACAGTCCGGATTATCAAAATCGTCCGATGCAAGTGCGGAGACCGGAACAATCGAATCCACAAGTAGATGCAACGTTGCAAGAAATTGCAGATGAATTTAAAGGACCGGTGTTCAGCGATATTCGTTCCGCAAATGCGCAAAAAGGTTGGGGTTTATCGGATGATCAAGCAAAGTTTTACGATGATATGCGCAAAGTTTACGGAAAAAAATCGCCCCACTGGTTAACGGCAGTACGCGGTGCTTATGATACTTATCAAACAGTACAATCTGTTTTCGGTGGGAGTTCTGATGTATCGGTAGTGTTGAAAGATGAGAGACGTACGCCGCAAATTTTTCAACAGCTAAAAGATTTGTACGGACTTCCAACTCAATCGAGTGAATTGTTGGCAAAAAATGGGGCGAATAAAGTGAGCGATTGGGCGCGATATATTGAGTCTATGAAAAAATGAATAAGTGACTTGCTGACGATAGATTTACTGATAATGGACTTTATATTTTCAATTGCATTGTCAGTAAGTCTATCGTTAGTAAGTCACTTATTCATTTGAAAATTATTCTGACGGTGCGACACGCTTTACCAAATCTTGAATAGAATTGGTCAGTGCTTCAATATCACTAGCAACACTTTTACTTTTTTGCGCATTGTCGTGCACATTGCTTCCAATGCCTTTATTATCACTTGATGCCGGTATTTCGTTTGCATTTTGCTGAATCGCATTTTTACGCTGTTCAAGCACTGCGACTTTTCGTTTCAAATCCGAATCATTAGTTTCGTTGGCATGTGTTTTCAATTTTTGCAGCACTTCATCCAAACTCGAAATGGCTTTATCGAAAGTACCTTTGTCGCGTTCTTTGCCGACTAAGTTGCGCACTTCAGTAAACACAGAACCGACACCTTGAAATATGCGTTTTGATTGCGCTTTCTCGTCTGCTTTCCCAAAAAAATAATTATAGCATACCAAGCCGATAAGACCTAAAAGTGCAATTCTTACTAAGAAACGTATCATTTTTAAAATTTTAATTTACTTTTAGACGTATAAGTTTTAAATTCGAATACAAAAATTCGATGCAATAATACGCGAAATTACACAATTATTTTATTATTGTTCCGTAAAAAATAAGGCTTCATTTTTTTTATTTAAAAAATTCACTTAAATAGTTTATTTTTGCTGTTTGAAAAATAAACTGTTTGAAAAAAACAAAATTTATTTTTCAAACAGTTTTATTTTTTTTTCGTTTAAATAAATTTAAGACGCGAGAGACAATTCCAAAAAAATTAAAAATATTTCAAATTTTTTTTTCGTTCAAAAAGTTGAATTAGGAAAAAATGAATCATAAAAAGCGAAAAATATTATGGCTTGTGGAAGTTGTAGTGCCGGCAGTGCCGGAAAACCGGGTGGTTGCAACGGCAGTTGCAGTGGCGGTTGTAATAGAATGAATACTTTTGATTGGCTGAATGCGCTCGATATTTCTGATGTAGATGATTTTGATTTGGTAGAAGTAAGTTTTAAAACCGGATCGCACAAAGATTTTTTCCATAATCCGCCTTTCGCCAATGCAAGTACCGGTGATAGTGTTTTGGTGGAAATTCCGGGTGGTGGCGGTTATGATATCGGTGTCGTTTCTCTATGCGGTGATTTGGTGAAAATGCAGTTGAAGAAAAAAAATATGCGCGATGATGCCTTGTTTCTCAACGTCATCAGAAAAGCCAATACACGCGACATAGAAAAATTGCAAGAAATTCGCGCCGAAGAACGCGATACTATGATTCGCGCACGCGCCATTTCTCGCAGTCTGAATCTGGATATGAAAATCGGCGATGTGGAAGTTCAAGGTGACGGACGCAAAGCGACGTTTTTTTATACGGCAGACGGTCGTATAGATTTTCGCGAACTTATTCGTCTTTTTGCCAAAGAATTTAAAATAAAAATTGAAATGCGCCAAATCGGTGCGCGTCAAGAATCGTCACGTATCGGCGGTATCGGTTCGTGCGGACGCGAATTGTGTTGCTCTACTTGGCTCTCCGATTTCAAATCGGTGTCAACTGTTTCTGCACGTTATCAGCAGTTAGCAATCAATCAAGTTAAATTGTCCGGTATGTGCGGACGTTTGAAATGCTGTTTGAACTACGAACTCGATTCGTATTTAGATGCGTTGGAAGATTTTCCGCCAAATCCGGATAAATTATTTACTAAAAACGGTAG
>JAYTNA010000403.1:0-4413 GCA_043748865.1 Saprospiraceae bacterium | reverse complement strand
GGTGTCGGGTTTGTTCCGGTTGAATCTTTTACATTCACGACAATAAAAGTTGTATCGCAAAGGTTGGAGGTTTTATTGCACACCACCAAACACATTGTATCGCTGCCGATATTGACACCTCTGATGGCAACGCATTTTGTACTTCTATCCAAAACCATGCGCGCTTTTGTACCGTTTTTTCCGAGACAGGCATCGTAAATCGTATCGACATTGCCACGAATTTGCGAAGTATCCACACTGCAATATAATGAATCTTTTCCGATTTTTATATTAACAATATCTGTGCGTGGTTGCGGCAAAATAGTGTCTGCCGTGATGGTAGCATAGAGTTTGAAAGTATCGCAAACGCCGTTGGCTTTGCATGCAATGGTGCAAAGTGTATCTCGCCCGACTTTTTTACCCGTAACTATGACGCATTTTGTTAACGGATTGATATCTAAACCGATGCTTTTATACTGCATTAATGCACAAAACGTCAGCGTTTTATATTTTGATGTATCGAAACAATACGTTTTTTGTTCCAAAATTTTTATCTTAATAGAATCTATAATTGTAACACCCGTTCCGCCGCTCGGTATTTTCGGACTGATGATGATGACAAGTTGCATCGTATCACACAATCCCGAAATGCGATTGCAGCCAACAATACACGCTTTATCCGTGCCGGAAAATAAGCCGCGTACTGACAAACAATTTGTTACCGTATCTAACGTGATTTGAGAAGACAAACCGGCTTGTGCCGGACAATTATTGAAAATTTTTGTGATTTTTCCTTTAATACCACTCGAATCAAATTTGCAATAGCGCGTGCTATCGCCCGTAAAAATATGAATGGTATCGAAAGCTGTATAAGGTTTAATTGTATCGGTACTAACTATGACATATAATTGTATGGTGTCAGTAAAACCGGCTTTGTTTTTTATAACGATACAAAAAGTATCAATACCGGCTTTTAAACCTTGAAATTGAATACACTTAGTTGTGGTGTCGAATTTGAAAGTAACATTATCCGGTGAAACAAGTTGGCATAAAGCAACGCTTGATACGGGAGAACCCGCTAATTTTGTCGTGTCGGGACAATATGTTTTATATTGCGCTACTTTTATTTTTACCGTATCGGAATGTCCGCTTGGTGTCGGTGGAAGAATAATATTCAGTTTTGAAACTACGCGAAAAATGGTGGTATCACAAATACCACTCGCATCACAAACTCTAATACACGCCGAATCACTGCCGGCAACTAAACCGGAATATTTAATGCATTTTAAAAGCGTATCTACATCAAATTTAACGTGACCGGTATTTAATGAAGAACAATAATTTTCTATTTTTTTCGCATTTACAGGCGTATGAATATCGCATTTTGATTTTATCGCACCGCCTATAGTCACAGTATCTAAAAAACTATAACGATGTGTAAGAACCGGTATCGGCGTTGTATCTTTTGAAAGCGTCGTGATATAAAAATAAGTTGTGTCACAAATACCTTGCGTGTTGCAAGTGAGTATGCAAGCTGTATCTTTTCCAGGTTTAATACCTTGATAGAAAATGCTATTGAAAACATTATCCAAAGTAAATTGTACGTACCTTCCACTTTTGCCGGCGCATAAATTTTCGAAGCGCATTACCATGCCGGAAGGCACTAAATCCGGTAGAATTTTTTTGCGCGTTATGTTTTGCGTAATCGTATCTGACAATTCGTGTCTTGTGCCTATGATTGTTTTTTTATTGGCAAAAACGGTTAAAAAAGTCGTATCACAAACAGCACTATTGCAAGCCCTTATACAAATATTATTAGAACCAACAGTCAAACCTTTAAAACTCACACAATGATTAACGGTATCTAATTTGAAAGAAACATTCTGCACAATACCCGGATCGCAAACGTTTGTAAAGTTCGTTATTTTACCGTCCGGTAACTGCACATCACAACGCGTTTTAGTAGAATCTACCATGACGGAATCTGTCAAACGAATATTGACAGACGTTTTATTGGTCGGAATAGTAGTGATAATTAAAGTAGTTGTATCGCACACGCCAAACCTGTCACAAAATTTTAAACAAGCAGTGTCGTTACCTGCTGATAATGCTTTGTAAACAATACAGTTGTCAACCGGTTTTGTAAATTGTACGTGCGGCGTAGTTTTCGTACAAAAATTAATGATACTCGAAGATTGTCCTAGCAATTGCGAAATATCAGCACAAAAACTGCTTGACGAATCAACAGTTAAGGTACGACGAATGGTATTCGGCATCACGCAAGCGGCACCCAAGATAACGGTATCGCGTTGATTGTCGCGTTTGCGTTCGATAACGAGTCTATGAAACCCGGTATTGACGCGAAAACGCAAGCCGTGATAATATTGACCGGAATTTATTTTGGAAGTATAAATGTTAGTGCCGGCATTGCTCGTAATCACTTGAGGATTATAATTCCGTTGCGTCAAACTTGAAAAATAAATGAGATAAGCAGAAGTATCAACTCGCCAATTCGTAGGTGAATCCCATTTGCGCATAGAATCGCGCAAGGTTGTTAAATTTGAAAAATTTATAGTATGCTTTACACCATTTAGATCCCAAGATTGGAGCGTAAAAGGTTTGGGTTGATCTTTCAAATAAAAATAAGAATAGGCGTAAACTGTATCGGTTTTGCAAACAGAAAAATTTGTTGCAAACGGACTACCGTCTAAAAAAAACCGGAGGCTGTCTATGTTATCATAATCGAGACTATCAATGCACATTAATATGCCACCCGTGCAATCATTTGATTGTGTAATAACACTGTCTTGATGGATAAAATTGATTTGCCCGTTCATCATTTTGACGATAAAAAGCAGTACAATGATGAGTACATTTTTCTTCATGGATGTAATAAATCGGTATGACATTGAAGTTGTAAATGATAGCAAAGCTAAATTGTAAGATTTGCTACTGTTTGAAAAGTATTGTTTTTTTGAAAAGCCCTAAAATCGTGCCAACAGTGAATAAGAAGTACGTAATTCGGCTGAGAATAAGTTTGACGTAATTTTTTAAAACGGTATAAAAATTGAATAAACCAATTAACAAAACAAAAATACGCACGGTAGCACTAAGTTTTTTAGCAGAAAATGATTTTTTCAATTAAATAAAAAGCGATATTTTATTTATTGAAAAAATATTCTTTTTTTTTGTCTACTTATTCTAATCTTTCTATCTAAATAAAAAAAAATACTTTCAATTTTGAAAATATTATATTTATCTTTGTACATGGAAATAATATTTTGTGATGTGTTAAATGAGTGCACGCTTACTTTTTACATTCATCGCAAAAAAATATTTTTACTTAAACTTTTAAAACTTTATTTCTTGAACAAAATTTTATTCCACAACTAACAAATCTCATTCGCTATGTACTTTAATTTCCCGACTTCTTTTTTTTCAAGGCAAAAAAAAGAAACACATTCTTTCTTAGGTTTTACTTTTATCATACTGTTTAGCATGATGTTTACCTCCCTTAACGCACAAGTAAATGTTGCGACAAGTAAAACCGATGTAACTTGTAATGGTTATACCAACGGTTCTGCTTCTGCAACTGCTACGGGTGGTGCTGCTCCATACGTTTTTAAATGGAGTTTGGGAACTAATGGCAATACATTAAGCGGTTTAAAAGCCGGTACTTACGGCGTAACTGCTACGGATGCCAACGGCGCAACCGGTTCAGCATCTGTAATAATTACAGAGCCTGCGGCACTAACTTTAAACTTTTCCTTTGCTAACATCTGTAACAATGGTGCCATCACTGCCACCGGTTCCGGTGGTAATGGCGGTTACACTTATAATTGGGGCAACGGTATAACGGGTGCGATACAAACAAATTTACCAAAGGGCGGTTACAATGTTGTTGTAACGGATTCAAGAGGTTGCGCTACTTCAAAATTTGTTATCAATCCGGGTACTTTCTCAATCAGTTTAAAAATCGGTAAATTGCGTTGCTTCGGTGATTGCGATGCTGCCATTGATGCTTTACCGGACGGCGGTACTGCACCTATCACCTACAAATGGAATACGGGCGTTACAACACAATCTATTGTAGGTATTCCTTCAGGTACTTACAGCGTAACGGCAACTGACGCTAATGGTTGTACTTCTTCCGCTTCGGGAACAGTAGCTAATCCGCCTCAAATTAATATTTCAATTTCGGTTAACTCACCTTCTTGCGGAGGTGGTGCAAATGGTTCTGCAACGGCAACGGCAACAGGTGGCGTTAGTCCGCTTACTTATAAATGGAGTAACGGACAAACCACAGCAACTGCTACCGGTTTAAATGTCGGTACGTATAAAGTAACTGTTACAGATGCTAATGGTTGCGCGAAAGAAGCAAGTGCCATCATCGTTACGCAAGCCAATTTTACTATTTCAATAAAAAGTACGGAT
>JAYTNA010000402.1:0-2002 GCA_043748865.1 Saprospiraceae bacterium | reverse complement strand
AAAGCAGCTTGTTTGGCATTGCCGACATAAAACTCAATATAGTCGGTACCGTTAAGCGGTAAAAAATCTTGAACGCTATTATTTTTAATAATTGATTTTTTTTCTAAAATTTCCATTTTATTTTATTTTTTTGATTTTATGATACAAAATTGCACAAAAAATAATAATCTCTTCATCGTGATTATTACTTTTGTAATAAGTAAAACTTATTGAAATGGAATTGCGTCAACTCAAATATTTTATAGAAGTAGCGGAAGCGTTGCATTTTGGCAAAGCCGGCAAAAATCTTTTTTTATCTCAGTCTGCATTAAGTCAGCAAATAAAATCATTGGAAGATGAAATGGACGTGGACTTATTTTCGCGTACATTGCGCGCACATCAACGCAAAGTAGAATTGACCGAAGCGGGCAAAGTTTTTCTGGTAGAAGCGCGACATATTTTACAATTGAGCGAAAAAGCAGTTGAAAGAGCGCGGCAAGTCGGCAAAAGAAAAAATATTTTAAAATTAGGCGTTTATAAAATGCTGTTGCGAGAACGCACTGTAGAATTAGTAAAATTATTGACTTTAGAGTTTCCGGAAACCGAAATTAAAATTATAGAATTTACCAATTCAACGGACGTGCAAGAGGCTTTAATGAATGAAACGATAGATGTCGGCGTTACGCTTTTGCCTCTAAAATTTTCCGAATTGTCGGCGCGACCGTTTAAGAAAGGTTATTTGAATGTGATTTTACCGAGTGAACATATTTTGGCGCATGAAACACACCTTACACTCGAACAATTAAAAAATGAAAAATGGATTGAAATAAATAAATCCATTCACCCTATTTTTGAAGAAATTGAGCAAATGTGTCGCGAAGCCGGATTTAATCGGCAGTCACTAATCGTTCAAGAAGTTTCATCACTCGAATTGTTATGCGGTTTGGTAGGTTTAGGTTTGGGTATTGCGTTTGTACCGTCGTTGTATGATACACGTTCAATGGATGGGGTTGTCACAAAAAAATTAGAAAAAAGCGACGGCAGTTTATTGGATAAAATAGAATTGAATCAAGTCATCGCCGAAAAGAAGCGCTGAAGGGAATTGCTTTAATTTATAAAAGAAAATAAAACCGATTTTTGTCTTCTCAAAAAAAAATTGTATTTTGTTCCCTAATTTAATTGTCTATGGACAATAGACAACGGGCAACAGACGATTTTACTTCATATGCTGTCCATTGTCTGTTGTCTTTCGTCCGTTGTCTGTTGTCCATATTCTTACCAACCATTTTAAACAATTTTCATGAATAGTAAATTAACGCTTTGGTCTATCACCGTCGGTCTCGGCGGCTTTCTTTTCGGTTTAGATACAGCAGTGATTTCCGGTGCGGAACAAAAAATTCAAGCACTTTGGCATTTGAGCGATTTGTTTCAAGGCTTGGCGATTGCAATGGCTTTGTATGGTACGGTGTTCGGTGCGGGTTTCGGCGGTATTCCTGCCGATAAATTCGGGCGCAAAAAAACATTGATTTGGATCGGACTTTTGTTTTTTGTGTCTGCGATTGGTGCTGCCGTGGCGCAAGATGTTTATACCTTTATGTTTTTCCGTTTCATCGGCGGTCTGAGTATCGGCGCGTCGTCAGTAGTCGCACCGGTTTATATTTCCGAGATTGCACCACCGGCTTATCGAGGGCGTATGGTGATCGCATTTCAGTTTAATATTGTGCTTGGAATTTTGATTGCTTATGTTTCTAATTATGTGCTGCATCAATATCTCGGCGGTGAAAATGATTGGCGGTGGATGTTGGGTATTGTAGCAATTCCGTCTCTGATTTTTTCATTTATGATGCTTTCAACGCCTGAAAGTCCGCGTTGGTTACTACTTAATAAAGGTGATGAAGCTACTGCACGACAAGTTTTGAGCATCACCGAACCGGATGTCAATAAAGCTGTTCAAGAAATAAAAGATTCCGGTAAAGACGATGTTCAAGGCGTGAAAGAAACTTTTTTTTCGAAAAAATTCAGC
>JAYTNA010000401.1:0-1238 GCA_043748865.1 Saprospiraceae bacterium | reverse complement strand
AAAACGCCTGACCAAACGATATCGCCAAACGTTGCTAACTGTTCAATCACTTCACCTTTTGGCGTTTCGCGTAAATCTGTTTTAGAATTCGGATTTGCATAATGAAGTTTTTTAGAAATTTTTTTACAAAAATCTTCTAATGCCGTTTGTCCGAAAGGGTGCGTTTGTAAAAGATTTTCAAAATCAGACGTTAAATCAACTTGATGTTTGAGTGCGGCGTGGTGCAAAAAATAAGAATTAGGCAAAACAGCACAATTTTCGTCGAAACTTATAATCCAAGAATCCGGTTGTGTCGGATGGGGTTTTATTTGCAAATACCAAATGAAAAGCGGTGCCGTTATAATTTCATTATTGATGTTTTTATCTATCGCAATCGGAAAACCGAAACCGAAAGTTTGCGCTCCGTTTAGTTTTTGAATATTTTTTGAAGCAACGTAGAAATGGCGGAACAAGGCTGTGTTATTGTACGCGGTATGCAAATCTGCATCAAAAGTTTCCGCATCATAAAACAAAGTCATCCATTTTGCTACGCGCAATTGAATTTGTGTAAAGACATCGAAAATATCAATTTGATTTTCCGATATCGGCAGAATGTGCGTATAAGTTTTCTCCGTTGTAGAGTGCGACATAGTTTAGAGCTGATAAATAATAAACGATAAACACTGAACAACTTTTTAAAATTGAATTGCTCGGTATTCTCTTACATAATTAACATTTGATTTTACTTGCGATTGATTAAATTAACCGTAAATTCATTTGTTTTCAAAGGTAATAAAAAATTTGTAAAAGGATAAAATCTTTGATTAAAAATTTATATTTTCGCATTTTAGTTTCAAAAAATAAATCTTAAAAACAAATTAAAATGTAGTTGAATGAAAATAAATGCAGTTTGTGCTTCGCAGATTAAAAAAAATATTTAAAAATGCCCACGCCACTAAAAATTCTTTCCGCTTCACAAATCAGAGCAGCAGATGCTTATACGATTGAACATGAACCGATTGCTTCGATTGCTTTGATGGAACGCGCCGCTTTCAAATGTTTAGTTTGGTTCAGTGAACACTGCAAAAAAAAACCGCGATTCAATATATTTTGTGGACTCGGCAATAATGGTGGCGACGGTTTAGCCCTCGCTCGTATGTTTTACAACAGCGGCTATGACCACGTGACTGTATTTATTCTGCGCTCCTCGGATAAAACTTCGCTCGATTTCGATGAAAATTTCAAACGGCTGTCAGAAT